>SXHP01000137.1 GCA_005773165.1 Sphingomonadales bacterium
GCCCGCCATGTTGGTCGCGACGGTGACCGCGCCCGGCAGTCCGGCGGCGGCGATGATCTCGGCCTCCTCCGCGTCCTGGCGGGCGTTAAGGACGCGGTGCGCGACCTCCGCGGCCGCGAGCGCCTCCGAAACCCGCTCCGACGCATCGACCGAGCGGGTGCCGATCAGGATCGGACGTCCGGGCTCGTCGCGGCGGATCGTGAGGACGGCGTCGACCACCGCCCGCCATTTGGCCGCGGCGTCGGCGCACAGCAGGTGCCCGCGGTCGGTGCGGACCACCGGGCGGTTGGTCGGCACGGGCGTCACCCGCAGGCCGTAATCGGCCCACAGCTCGCCCGCGACCTCGCGCAGCGTCCCGCTCATGCCGGCAAGTTTCAGATAGCGGCGGAAAAAGCGCTGATAGGTGATCCTGGCGAGCGTCTCGCGTTCGCCGGTCAGCGCGACCAGCTCCTTCGCCTCGATCATCTGGTGCAGCCCGCTCTGCCAGGCGCGGTCGGCCATGACCCGGCCGGTCGATTCGTCGACGATCTGCACCTTGTCCTCGACGACGATATAGTCGCGGTCGCGAAGGTATAGCCGACGCGCGGCGATCGCCTGGCTCGCAAGCTCGTTCCGCAAGCGGCGGATGCGCCAACGTGGGTCGGGAAGACCCGCGGCGAGCGCCTCCACCGCGGCCTTGCCCGCCTCGGTCAGCTCGACCGCACGCTCGGCGGGGAGGATGCGATAGTAGGCGCCCTCCTCCAGCCGGTCGGCGATGCCGAGCGCGGTCGCGTACAGCGCATCGTCCTCCGCCTCCCGCTCGGCGGAGAGGATCAGCGGCGTGCGCGCCTCGTCGATGAAGATGCTGTCGGCTTCGTCGACGATCGCAAAGTGCAGGCCGCGCAGAAGCAGAGGCTCGCGCGCACGGCCGAAGAGCTCCGCGACCCTGCGCCGCGCTGCGCCCCGTCCCGCCGCCAGGGTCGTCTGGTCGCGGAGATAGTCGAAGGTGATCTCCTTGTTGGTCCCGTAGACGACATCGGCGGCATAGGCTTCGCGGCGGCGATGCGTCTCCTGCCCGTGGATGACCAGCCCCAGCGTCAGTCCGAACGCCTCGTAGACCGGCCGCAGCTTCTCGGCGTCGCGCTCGGCGAGATAGTCGTTGACGGTGAAGATATGGACGGGGCTCCCCGCCAACGCGGCGGCGATCGCCGGGAGCAGCGCGGTGATCGTCTTGCCCTCGCCCGTGGCCATCTCGGCCAGGCCGCCGTCGAGCATGACGAGCCCGCCGACGAGCTGGACGGGATGGTGGCGCATGCCGAGCGCGCGGCCGGTCACCTCGCGAACCAGCGCGAACGTCTCGTCGACATTGGCGACAGCCAGCCCTTCGCGCATCAGCCGCGGTCGAAGCGCGGCGCAGCGGTCCGCGAGCGCGGCGTCGTCGAGCGCCCGCATCGCTTCGCCCAGCGCCAGGATCGCGTCGGCGCGGCGCTGAAGCCGATCCCCCGCCCACCATCGCTGCGCCATCAGCCGCCCGATCGGCTGATCGAGGTGGCGGTCCCACTTCCAGGGCTTGCGCTGGGCGCGCTCCGGATAGGGCGCGATCGCGGGCCGAGCGCCTCCGCGAACCTCGCGCCACAGCGCCCTCATCTCGGCCGCCAGCTCGCTAGGCATCGAATTGGGCGAGCAGGAGCTGTCGAACACGGCGTGCGATCTGCCACCCGATCGGCTCCGGATCGTGGCGGAAGCGCACAAAGACGCGGGTGCCGAACGGCGTCCGGCGCAGCGCCTCGGGCAATGCGATGTCGAACTGGAAGACCCGGGTGAGCGCGCGCCGTCCCTGCGGGTCGCTCGGGTCGACGGCGAAGGGGCCGCCGTTCGCCGACGCCAGCGCGGCGCTCGGCAGATCCTGGCGCGCGCCGGGGACCGCGCGCAGGATGCGGGAAGCGTAAGTCGCGCCGACCCGGTGGGCGATCTTGAACTCGACGCCCCGCAGCCGATCGCGGACCAGCGCGATGTCGTCCTGCCCCACCGCGACCCGGGCTCGATCAGCGAGATCGGGGGTGACGTAGCCGATCAGCTCGCCCTTCTTCAGATAGCGGCCCGGCAAGTCGCCCGCGGGCGCGCCGGCGAGCACGAAGGTGCCCGCGGCGTTGCTCGCCACATCGAGCTCGCGCATCCGCTCTCGCCCGATCGCCAGACGGCGTCGCGCCCCATCCAGCTCGAGGCGCGACAGCTCGAGACGCACCCGGTCGGCGGTGAGTTCGGCCTGCCCCTTCGCCTCCAGCTCCCGGACGCGGCCTTCCAGCGCGGCGACCTCGGCCGCGAGCGCCGGGCGCTCGGCGCGGGCGATCGGATCGCCGGAGCGGACGGTGCGCCCCTCGACAGCGTCCAGCCGGGTGATGACCCCGTCGCTCCCGGCTCGCACATGGGCTTCGTCAGGAAGCCAGACGACCCCTTGCGCATTGGTGTGGTGCGGCATCGGCACCGCGAACAGGAGCACCGCCGCGGCAACCGCGGCGCCGACCGTCCATTGCACCGCCCGCCGCCGATTGCGGCGCAACTGGGGGCTGGCGAAGACATGCGAAACCATCTTGCCGACCGGCAGGATGATGCCCGTCCACAAGCTCCACAGCGCAAGCGCGACGCCGACCACGAAGAATTTGGTCGCGACGATCATGGCGATGCCGAACAACAGCACCATGCGCGCGACGAACGCGGCCGGCGCATAGACCAGGAACCAGCGCTTCTCGCCTGCCGTCGCCGCAAAGGGCTTCACATCGTGGCTTCGGAACACGTGCCGATCGATCAGATCGGCCCAGTACCGGTTCGCGCGGGAGCCGAGATTGGGAATCTCGAGCAGGTCGGAGAGGATGTAATAGCCGTCGAAGCGGAGCAGCGGATTGCCGTTGATGACCACCGTCGAAACGCCCGCGACCAGGATCACGTCGAACGCGATCGCGCGCAGCAGCCCGGGTTCCAGCAGCACCCAGGCGTAGACCGCCAGCGCGGCGAGAACGAGTTCGGCGATCACCCCCGCCGCGCCGATAAAGGCGCGCCGCCACTTGCTCCGCAGCGCGCTCGCCGCCGAGGCGTCGACATAGGGGATCGGGTAGAAGAGGAGAAACATCACCCCCATCTCGCGCACCTCGCGGCCGTTCGCCTTGGCGGCGTAGCCGTGGCCGAGCTCGTGGACGATCTTGACGACCGGGTAGACAAGCGAGAGCAGCAGGAGGTTGTCGGCGGCGAGCACGCGGTCGAGCAGGTTGCCGGTCAGCGCTTCCCACTTCGCCGAAGCGATCAACGCCGCGGGAACGACGATCAGCAGCCAAAGCAGCACGCCCGCCCAGCCGAAAAGCGGTCGCAGCAACGGCATGGTGCGGGTCAGGAAGGCGTCGGGATCGACCAGCGGGATGCGGATCGACAGCGGGCTCTTCAGGTTCTGCATCCACGTCTGACGGCGGCGCTTGGCATAGCGGTCGAACAGCTCGTCGGTATCGGGCGGGCGGTCGGAGGCGAGCAGGTCGTGCGCATGAAGCTCGGACAAGGTCGCGATGACCTCGTCCTGGCTGGGCGCTTCCTCGCCCAGCGTCTCGGACAGCTCGCGCCAGATCGCGTCCACGGTGCGGATGCCGTCCAGCCGGCCGACCAGCATGTACGCGCCCCAGGAGAAGCGGTGCGACCGCCCGGCCGCGCCGTCGTCCGCGACGTACCAGGTGCCGCCGCGGTAGCGGTGACGCCGTAGCCGGGTGTGCGCGCGCAACCGCGGGCGCAGCTCGGCGACCTTGAACCAGGACGTGCTTTGGAACGGGCCGCTCACGACGTCAGGGCAGCCATTTCCAGAAGAACAGCGTCAGCCAGTCGCGCAGCCCTCGGGTCCAGATCCACAAGCGGCTGGCGCGGTCCACGTCCACCTTGGCGACCCCCTCCATCCCCGGCCGCAACGCGCGCGAGGCGGCGGGATCGAGCTCGGCCTCGACGCGGAAGGTGTTCTTGCCCTCTTCGGCCGCGGTGACCGAGGTCAGCTTCTTCACCTCGAACGGCACCGTTCCGCCCGCGAGCCCGGTCGGGGCGAAGCGGCCGCGCTGCCCTTCGCGGATATAACGGACATCGCTCTCCGCGACCTTCAGAACAACGCGGAAGGCGTCGAGCGGCGCGACCTCGAACAGCAACTTGCCCTCCTCGACCGGCGTGCCGACGAGCTGGCTGACGTCGCCCGACACCAGAACGCCCCCGATCGGCGCGGTGATGCGGGTGCGCGCGAGCTTGTGCTCGGTCAGGTCGAGCTGCGCCTGCGCCTGCGCGAGCTGCGCGCCGTACAGGTTCATGTCGGCGCGCTTGTGCAGCGCCAGCGCCTCGCGATAGCGCCGGTCGAGCGCGCCCACCTCCCCCTGCCAGCGGACGCGATCGAGCTTCAAGTCGCGGTCGTCGAGGGTGGCGAGCACCTGCCCCGCGCGCACCGTGTCCCCGGCCCGCGCGCTCGATGAGGCGAGAAAGCCCGCGAACGGCGCGGAGGCGGCGCGCTGGACGCTGCCTTCGAGCGTCGCATCGGCGGCGACGCGGAAGCGCGCCACGGGGACCAGCAGCAGCACCAGAGCAATCAGCGCGGTGATCGCGATCGCCTTGGCGACCGGCCGACGCGGTCCGAACAGCGCCGATCCGGCGCCCAGCGCGGTGCGCCGCAGCCGCCCCGCGATCCAGCGCTCGTCGCGCTGCTTGAGCGCGATCGCGGGGCCGATCAACGCCAGCGCCGCTTCGACGAACAAGAGGTCCGCGGCGTCGAGCGGCGGCGCATCGACGGCGCGCTCCACGGTGACGACGCCCACGGTGCGGCCCCGATCGGTCAGCGGGAACGACGCCACCGACGCCCGCCCCGCAGACGCGGCCAAGCGCGCCTGTTGAAGCGTGATGCGGCCCGCGGCGCCCGGCCAGGCGACGGTCGCGCCCTGGTCCAGCGCCTCCTCCATCGCGGCTTCGACCGCTTCGGCGATGTCGGAGCGCTTGCGGAACCACGCCGCGTGCGACATCGCCACGACCCGGATCGCCTCGTCCTCAACCAGCCCGAGCGACACCCGCTCCGCCTTCATCCTGACCGCAAGCGCATTGACCAGCGCCATCGCGGTCGCATCGAGCCGGTCGTGCTCCTGCGCGACCGCAAGCAGGTCCATCGCCGCGGCGGCGGTATCGTTGCGCGCGCCCTCTTCGCCCGCGCGATGGCGCCACACCATCGAGAGGATCCAGCCGACCCCCCAGTGGAGCTGCCGCAGCGTCACCTGCAGCGTCGCGGGCGAGGGGGCGTGGATGTCGAGCACGATCACGCCGCACACGTCCTCGCCCGCGGTCACCGGATAGGCGATGCGGGTCTGGCCGTTGGCGGCCTTGTCGGGTTCGATCACCGCCTCGCCGCTCGCCAGCGCCCGCTCGGCGACTTCGCGCAGATTGCCGATGTCGCGCGGACCCTGCGGCCAGATCGCGGCGGGCGCGAAGGTGCGCGCCTCGCTTTCGAGCAGGATCAGCCCCGCGACCGCGCCGGGCGTCGTCGCGCATTGCAGGTCGAGCCACGCGCGGCAAAAGGCGCCCGCATCCGCCGCGCTCGCCAGCGCCTGCCACAGCGAGGCTTCGTCGGTCGAGACATGACGCGCGCGCCCGGCCGTTCCGCTCACCGTCTGCGGCTTAACATCCATTGCGCACTTCCCTGACACCCACGCTCATTCCGCCGCCTCCTCGACCGCCCAGCGCACCCGGGCCGGCCGCCTGCGCGGCCCCGCCGCCGCGCTTGCCGGAAGGATGATGGGCACGAAGTCCTCCCACATCTGCGGCTCTGCGCCCTCGCCGTTGTCGAGCAACAGCCGATCCAGCCACCCGGCCCCGCCCCCGCCCGACGGCGGTTGCGCACCGGCGGGCGTCTTGAGGATGGTCGGGCGATCGTCGAACGTCAACACCGGCGCGGCCGCCTCCGCCGGTGCGACCGCTTGCGCCGGTTCGCGGGGAGTTTCGGCCTGCGGCGGCGCGGCCGTCTTGGCCTTGGCGAGCTGCTTGGGCGGCGGCTTCTTCACCAGATGCGCGGTCGCGACGATGTCCCCTGCCGCCTTGGCGACAGTCTCGGGCGTCAGATAGCGCATCGCCTCCGGCTCGGCGCGGGGGCGCGGACGATCGTCGACGGGGTCGGCGGCGGCGGCGATGCGCATGTCCGGCACGAAGCCCAGAAGGAACGGGTCGACCCACCCCATGCTGAGCGACAGATCGGCGATCAGCGCCGGATCGACCCCGCGCCACGCCCGGAACTCCGGATCGATCCCCTGCGCGACCCGCATGATCAGCATGACGTCCGCCATGGTGAAACGCCGGTCGCCGTCGGCGTCGTTGTAATATCCGACGACATGGAGCGCGGCATCGGCCGCCGTCGCGCTCGGCGGCGCGCCGTTGACCGCCTCGACCGCGGTGGTCAGGCTATGGCGCGACCGGTAAGATGCGCCGACCGGCGTCTCGGCGATCAGGCTGGCGAGCAGCACGTCGCCCGCGGCGATCGCGGTGTCGCCGACAACGGTGATCCGGACCCTCCCGGTGTCGCCGACAGCCGGAAGCGCCGAGATCGTGAGCGTCGATCCCGCGGGCAGCCCCGGTCCGGCGCGGACCCCGGTGATCGCGAGCCGCATCCGGTCGAACGAGACGGTGAAGGTCACGGTCTGCGCCAGCCCGTTGCTGGTGAACGTCACGGGCAGCCCGGCGTTCGAACCGCGCGCGACGTTCACGGTTTCACCCGGGCCATAAGCGAAGTCCGGCAGCGCCGCGACGCCGGGCGCGGCAAGCGTCAGCATCAGCGCGGCGCGGTAATCGTCGCCCGTCACGCCGTTGCGGTCGCCGTCGAGCGCCGCGCCGTCAAGCGTCGCAAAACCGCCCGCGCCCGCGCCGAGGACCAATGTGTAGCTGTCGTAGCGCAACGCCGCGCCGCCGCTCCGCGCGAAGGTGAAGCCCAGGCCGTCGGCGTCGGGGGTCAACGTGCCTTGCACCGCGCCGTTCTGCGCGCCGGTCAGCGTCACGTCGGCCGCCCCGCCCGTTATCTGGTCGAACGGCCGGTTGAAGCGGACACGGAGCACGCCGTTCTCGATCCGCGCGCTCTCGACCTGCAGGGGAAAGGCCGGGATGGGCGGGATCTCCGCCCGATCGATGCTGCGCGCCTCGTCCGCGACCAGCGCGGCGTCGCCGGCGGTGATGCGGCCGTCGAGGTCGATGTCGCCGACAAGGAGCGCCGACACTTGCGCCCAGGCCGCGAAACCGCCGCCGCCCGCCGCCGCCAGGATCTGTCGCACGTCGTCGGCGTCATAGTATAGGTTGGCGTTGGCGTCGCCCAGATAGCCGATCAGGTGCAGCGAATCGTCCGCCTGCGTCGCGGTGGGCGCGGCGGCGTTGACCATCTCGACCGCGACCGTGAGCGTCTCGCTCGCCCCGAACGGCGCGCCCGGGGTGACGGTCGCGTCGAGGTTCACGACCCGCTGCGTGCCCGCTGCGATCGGCGTGTCGCTGACGACCAGAATCCGGATCGACGCCCTTCCCTCCGCGGGCGCCAGCGCCTCGAAGCGCAGCCGGGCGCCCGCGGGCAGCCCCGCGCCCGCCGATGCGCCGTCGATGCGGAGCAGCGCCGGATCGTAGGAGACGGTGAACGCCAGCGTCCGCACCCCGCCCTCGCTCGTGAAGCGCACCGGCAGCCCCTGCCGCTCGGCCGCCGCGACATCGACCCGCTGGCCGGGGCCACGCATGAAGTCGGGCAATTCGGCGGAGGCCGCGCGCGGATCGGCGATGGTGATCGCGCGGGTGAAGGGGTCTCCCGCGACGCCGTCCGCATCGCCGTCGAGCGCGACTCCGCCGATGCTGACGACCCCGCCCGCACCGCTCGCGAGCGTCAGATTGTAGGCGTCGTACTGCAGCGCCACGCCGTCCGCGCGGGCGAAGACCATGCCGCGCCCATCGGCGTCGGCGGTCACCCGTCCGGTCACCGTGCCGGTCAGCGCGCCGTCCAGCGTCACCGCGCCCGTCGGGACGGCCGCCGTCGGGGCCGAGAAGCGGATGTGGAGCGAGCCCGCCTCCACCGTCACGCCGGTCACGGTCAACGGCGCGGCGCTCGCGCTGACCGCCACCGGCGCGGCGGTGAAACGGCCGTCGTCGTTGATCGCGGTGGCGACGACCGAGAACGGGCCCGACGCCCTGAAGACATGGGTCGCGGCGGCGGCGTCGCCCGCGACGACGCTGGTGCTGCCGTCGCCCCAGTCGATGCTCCATCCGGTGAGCGGGTCCTGTCCGGGGTCGCTGCTGCCGAGCGACAGCGTATAGTCCTCACCCACGGCGACGCTCGCCGCGCCGCTGACCGCCAGACGGGGCGCGACGTCATCGACCGCAATCGCGAAGCGCGCGTCGCTGCTCGCGCCGAGCGGGTCGGTGACTCGGACGGTGACAAGCGCGGTCGCGGCCCCGTCCGCAGGCGTCCAGCTGAACGCGCCGGTCGCAGACACGACCGCGCCAGGAGGACCGGAGACCAGAGTGTAGGTCAGGCTTTCCGCGGCATGATCCGCGTCGGTTGCGACAAGCTGCAGCGCCACCGTCGCACCCTCGTCGACGCGCGCGTTCGGCACGGGGGTCAGCACCGGCGCAGCATTGACCGGGGCTGCGACCACCGCGATGCGGAACAACTGCTCGGCCGTCGCGCCGTCGGGATCGGCGACGCGGACGCGGATCACCTGCGAAGTCCCGGCGCCCGCCGCGGTCCAGCGGAACTCGCCCGCTGCGGACACCGTCGCGCCCGCGGGCCCCTCGACCAGCGAGAAGACCAAGGCGTCCTGCGCGTCGTCGGGGTCGGTCGCGGTCACCACGAGGCTGATCGCGGTCCCCTCGACCGCGCTCCGGTCCTCGATCGGCGCGAGCACCGGCGCGACGTTGCCCTGCGCCAGCGCGGTGACCGCAATCGCGAAGCTCTGTTCGTCGCTCGCGCCGGCCGGATCGGTGACGCGGACGCGGAACGCCTGGGTCGCGCCCGCTCCGGCCGCGGTCCAGCGGAGTTCGCCCGCAGTCGAGACCGTCGCGCCTGCCGGTCCTTCGACCAGCGCGTAGACCAATGTGCTGGCCGCGTCGTTGGCGTCGGTCGCCTGCAGCGCGATCGCAATCATCGCGCCGTCCTGGACGGTCCGGTTCGCGACCGGGGCCAGCACCGGCGCGGGATTGGCCCCGGCGTCGGTGACGGTGATGCGGAAGGTCGCGTCGCTGAACAGCCCGCCTGCGTCGGTGACCCGGACCCGGACCGCCTGCTCGCCCGAGCCCGCCGCGGTCCAGGCGAAGGCGCCGGTCGGTGATACGGTCGCTCCGGCAGGGCCTGCGACGAGCGAGAAGACGAGCCCGTCGAGCCCGTCGTCGATGTCCGACACGCCGAGCTGGATAGCGACGGGCGCGCCAGCGACCGTGGTTCGATCCGCCACCGCGGCGATGACCGGCGCGTCGTTGACCGCGCGCACGGTGATCGCGACGCTCGCCGTGGCGCTGCCCCCCTGCCCGTCCGATACGCGATAAGTGAAGCTGTCGAGCCCGTCGTAGTTCGCATCGGGCGTGTAGAGCCACCCGGCCGCGCCCGCCGTCGGAGCGGCGAGCGTGCCTCGGAGCGGACCGGTCACGATGGTCAGGGTCAGGGGGTCGCCGTTCGCGTCGCTGTCGTTCGCCAGCGGGTCGATCGAAACGGTCGTATCCTCGTCGGTCGCGACGACATCCGCGATCGCGACCGGGGCCACGTTGGCGAAGCCGTCGAACCTCACGTCGTCGATCACGACCCTGCTGTCGACCGCGCCCATCCCGATCAGGTCGAACGAGAGCAGCCCGCCCCTGGATCGGTCGATCCCCGCCAGACTGATCGTCACCCGCGCGCCCGTCGCCGGATCGCCCACGATCGTCACGCCCGGCGCGACGCGGAGCGTGCCGTCGGCCTGTAGGTTGAGCGCGGCGTCGGTCAGCGTCATGCCGCCGATCGCGCCCAGCAGCGATCGGGCGCCGTCGCCGCTGAGCAGCGCGACCTCGAACGCATCCGGGGCCGATCCCGCGGTCTCGCCGAGCGCCGCGGAGCGGATGGTGAAGCTCAGCTCGGTCGCGCCGACCGGGAAGGCGAAGCCCTGGCGCAGGTAGGACAGGAAGCGCGCGTCTTCGGCGATGACCCCCTCGCCGCCGAGGACCGACGCGGAGCCGCCCGCCGTCCAGACGCCGCCCGCGGCGAAGTCGCCGTCGGTCAGCGGCTCGTCGCGCGCGACCGCGAGCGCGGCGGCCAGCGCGGCGGTCGCGGCCAGGCTGTTGGCCGCCCC
>SXHP01000138.1 GCA_005773165.1 Sphingomonadales bacterium
CCTACACCATCGCCTTCGGCATCCGGAACGTGACCGACATTCCCGCGGCGCTCCGCGAAGCGCACCGGGTGCTCCGCCGCGGCGGGCGGTTCTTCTGTCTCGAATTTTCGACCACCGAATGGCCAGGCTTCAAAGACGTCTACCAACTCTACTCGCGCAAGGCGGTGCCCCGGATCGGCAAGCTGCTCGCCGGCGACAGCGACAGCTATCGCTACCTCATCGAATCGATCGAGCGCTTTCCGTCGATGCCCGCGTTCGAGCGGATGATCGCGGAGGCGGGCTTCGCCAATACGCGCGTCGAGCCCCTGCTCGGCGGTCTGGTGGCGATCCACAGCGGCTGGAAGATTTGACCGCTCCTTTCGTCCACATCGGCCGTCTTCTCAGGTGGAGCCGAATCCTCGCGCGTCACGGCGCGCTGCGCGGGATCGAACGCGATCCGAACACCCCCCCCGCCCTCCGCCGCCTCGTTCGACTCGCGCGGATCGGCGCACGCGTGCCTGAAGTCCCGCGCTACGCCGATGCGTTCCAGGCGATCGGCCCTGCGGCGATCAAGCTGGGCCAAACGCTCGCCACCCGCCCCGATCTCGTCGGTGAAGCCGCGGCGCACGACCTGCTGCGGCTTCAGGATCAGCTGCCGCCGGTACCCTATGCGGTGATCCAGCAAGCGCTGCGCACCAGCTTCGGTCGCGATCCCGGCACGCTGTTCACCCACATCGAGGAGGAGCCAGTCGGCGCCGCCTCGATCGCGCAGGTCCACCGCGCAGTCACCACCGACGGCAGGAAGGTCGCGGTCAAGGTGCTTCGTCCCGGGGTGGAGGAGGAGTTCGCCCGCGCGATCGACACCTACCAATGGGCCGCCGCCCAGCTCGAGGCGCTCAGCCCAGAGGCGAAACGCCTTCGCCCACGCCTGACGGTCGAAAACTTTCGCCGCTGGACCGCGCGCGAGCTGAACTTCCGTCGCGAGGCCGCATCCGCGTCCGAGCTGGCGGAAGCGATGACCGCGGAGCCCGACTTCGTCATCCCCGCCGTCGACTGGCAGCGTTCGACCGCCAAGGTGCTGACGATCGAATGGGTAAATGGCATCAAGATCGGTGATCGCGCCGCGCTGGCCGCCGCGGGTGTCGATGGGCCCCGGCTCGCCCGCACGCTCATCAACGCCTTTCTTCGTCAGGCGATCTCGGAAGGCTTCTTCCACGCCGATCTGCACCAGGGCAATCTCTTCGCGCTGCCCGGCGATCGGATCGCGGCGATCGATTTCGGCATCATGGGACGAATCGATCGCCGCGCGCGCATCTGGCTCGCCGAAATTCTCTATGGCCTGATCACCGGAAATTATCGCCGAGTCGCCGATATTCATTTCGAGGCGGGCTATGTTCCATCGCATCACAATGTCGCCGAATTTGCGACCGCGCTTCGGGCGGTCGGCGAGCCGATGCGCGGGCTCGCGGTCAAGGACATGTCGATCGGCATGATGCTGGACGGGCTGTTCTCGATCACCCGCGACTTCGACATGGTGACCCAGCCGCACCTGCTCCTGCTCCAGAAGACGATGGTGATGGTAGAAGGCGTCGCGACCGGGCTCGATCCCGACATCAATCTGTGGGACACCGCAGCGCCCTTCGTCCGCGAATGGATCAGGACCGAGCTGGGTCCGGAGGCTGCGATCGCCGACCGTTTGGTCGAGGACGTCCGCACGCTCGCCCGGCTCCCCGAACTCGTTCGCCGCATCGAGGCGCGCTACCCTGCGCCGGGCGGCGAGCCTCCCGCCCCGCCGCTCGCCGAAATTGAGATCGTCCGCATCGGCGGCGGCTGGCGCTATGCCGTCCTGGCGGCGCTGACCGCGGCGGCCAGCGTCGCCGCGACGTTGGTCGCTGTGCGGTGATGCGTCGTCCGCTCAGCCCTCTGTGGCTCGCAGCCCCGACGCGCTTCGCTGCATTGTCCGCTGGCACGGCGAGGCTGGCGCTGGCGCTAGTTGCGCTGCTCCTCGCCGCGACGCTGCTCGCGCTCGACACCCCTGCCCCGCCCGCGCAATCGCAAGAAGCGGCCAGTCGCACCGACGATGTCGCGGATGTCGTGCTCTACGAATCGATTGTAGAGGGCATGCGCCACGGCGGCGACTATTATGCCGTCGCCGCCGACGCGCTGCGCGGCGGGAATTACCCGATGCGGCCGTTCGTCACCTTCCGCCTTCCGACGCTCGCCGCGGTACAGGCGCTACTCCCGGCCTGGGCGTCGCTGGCGCTGCTCTGGACGCTCGCGGTCGCAGTGGTCCTCGCATGGTACGCGCGGCTTAAGCCCGCGTTCGAGCGCCTGCCCCCGCGGATCGTCGCGATGCTGCTGCTCGCCGCCGGTTTGGCGGTGTTCGTCCAACCGGATCTGGTCGCCTTTCACGAACTCTGGGCGGGGCTGCTGATCGCGCTCTCCATGGCGCTGCGCAAGCCCGGTCGCTGGATCGAGGCCGTCGCGCTCGGCGCGGCTGCGGTGCTGATTCGAGAAACCGCGGCGCTCTATGTCGCGGCGATGGCCGTCTTGGCCTTCGCGGAAGGTCACCGCCGAGAGGCGCTCGGATGGGTCGGCGCGCTCGGCGTTCTCGCGCTTGCGGTTCTCGCGCACGCGCATGCTGTGGCGCAGGTGGTCGATCCGCTCGATCCCGCCTCGCCGGGCTGGGCGGGGATGCTCGGCTTCGGTTTCTTTGTGCGGACGATGACGATCTCGACCGCGCTCGCGCAGGCCCCGCTCCTGCTCGCGGCGCCGCTCGTCGGGTTGGCGCTTGTCGGCTGGGCGGCGTGGCGCGACGCGCTGGCGCTTCGCGCGCTGAGCGTGTTCGCGCTTTATGCCGCGCTGCTCGGCATCGCTGGGCGAGTCGACACCTTCTACTGGGGGCTTCTTGTCGCCCCCACCCTCCTGCTCGGGCTTGCCTTCACGCCTGACGCCCTGCGCGACCTCTTTGCCGCGGCGCTCGACAAACGACGGATCACGGTCAAAAGGGTGGTCCGGTGAAGCGGATCCTGCTGATCGTCGGCGGCGGCATCGCGGCGTACAAGGCGTGCGAGTTGATTCGTCTGCTGCGAAAGCGCGGCCATGCGGTCCGCTGCGTGCTGACGGAGGGCGGAGCGCATTTCGTCACCGCGATGACGCTCGCCGCGCTCAGCGAAGACCAGGTGTATACCAATTTGTGGGACCTGAAGGATGAGGCCGAGATGGGCCACATCCGCTTGAGCCGCGAGGCGGACCTCGTCGTCGTCGCTCCAGCCACCGCCGATCTGCTCGCCCGCATGGCCGCAGGCCTGGCGAGCGATCTTGCGACGACTCTGCTCCTCGCCACCGACACCCCCGTCCTCGTTGCGCCTGCGATGAACGTCCGGATGTGGCAACATCCCGCCATGCAACGCAATGTCGCGCAACTCCGCGCGGACGGCGTGGCCGTGCTGGATCCCGACGAAGGCGTCATGGCGTGCGGTGAATACGGTCCTGGTCGCCTTCCCGAGCCCGACGCCATCGCAGCTGCTATCGATCACGCCCTTGCTGCGTCCGCTCCCCGCGCCATCCGCAGATTGGAGCCCCGGACCGACTCCTCGACTGCGGTGAAAGCGAGCGGCAGGTTGGAGGGACGCCACGCGCTCGTCACCGCAGGGCCGACCCATGAGCCGATCGATCCCG
>SXHP01000139.1 GCA_005773165.1 Sphingomonadales bacterium
CAACATCGGCTTCGCGCTGATCGGGCTCGCCGCGGGGACGCAAGCCGGCGTATCGAGCGTGCTAATCTACATGACGATCTATGTCGCGATGACGCTCGGCAGCTTCCTGGTGGTGCTGCGCATGCGCGGCGATGACGGGCAGCCGGTCGAATCGATCGCGAGCCTCTCCGGGCTGTCGCGCAACAGTCCGGGACTGGCGGCGGCGATGGCGATGTTCATGTTCAGCCTAGCGGGCATCCCGCCGCTTTTCGGTTTCTATGCGAAGTTCGCGGTGTTCTCCGCGGCGGTCGCGGCGGGGCTGTTCCCGCTTGCGGCGATCGGCATCGCGGCATCGACGATCGGAGCGTATTATTATCTGCGCATCGTCAAGACGATGTACTTCGACGATCCCGCACCCGCGTATCAGCGCGGCGGCGATCACCCGGTCGAGGGCGGAGTGCTGGTCGCGGCGGCGCTGTTCATCTCGCCCCTCGGTTATCTGGCGATCCCGTTCCTGAGCGGGTGGAGCGCGGTCGCGGCGCGGTCGCTGTTCTGAGCATCCGGACGGTCGCGGAGACCGGGTCGACCAACGCCGACCTTCTTGCCGCGGCGAAGACCGGCGCCTCGGAGGGAACGTGGCTGCGCGCCGAGCGGCAGACCGCAGGACGGGGGCGGCTCGGGCGGGCATGGGTGTCTCCCGAAGGCAATCTCTATGCGAGCACGCTGGTGCGGTTGCGGGCGACGGACCCGGCTGCGGCGACGCTGGCGCTGGTGGCGGGGGTGGCTGTCGAGGAGGCGGTTAGCGTGTTCGTCGGCTCCCGCCGCCGTCACCCCGGACTTGTTCCGGGGTTCAGCGGGCGGCAAGCGATGCCTTTCGAGGCTCCATCCGCATCGCCTGCGGAACCCTGGACCCCGGAACAAGTCCGGGGTGACGGAGGGTTCGCAGCGGGCGGCGTACGCCTCAAGTGGCCGAACGACTTGTTGCTCGACGGCGCGAAGCTCGCGGGCATTCTCCTTGAGCGTTTGGGCGACGCCGTCGTGATCGGCATCGGCGCGAATCTCGCGCACCATCCCGATCTGCCCGACCGTCCGGCAACCAGCCTTGCCGCACGGGGGGTCGAGGTCGCCCCTGCCGCCTTCCTCGACACGCTCGCCGAAGCCTTTGCGCGCTGGCTCGCGCGATGGCGCGGGGAAGGGCTCACGCCCGTCCGGGTCCGCTGGCTTGAGCGTGCCCACCCCGTCGGCACCGCGCTCAGCGCACAGCTGCCGGACGGCGCTGTGATCCAGGGCCTTTTCGACGGCCTTGATCACGACGGCGCGCTCATTCTGCGCTTGGGCGGCGGCGAGCGGCGTGTCATTCACGCCGGTGACGTCTTCCTTCTTTAGAGGCCCGCCATGCTGCTCGCGATCGATGCCGGCAACACCAACGTCGTGTTCGCGCTTGTCGACGGCCGAGCGGTGAAGGCGCGATGGCGGATCGCGACCGACCCGCGCCGGACCGCGGACGAATATGCGGTGTGGCTCAATCAACTCCTCGCGCTGGAAGGATATGACCGCACGCAGGTGGAGACCGTCGCGATCTCGACGGTGGTCCCGCGCGCGCTCCACAACCTCCAGGTGCTCTCCAGCAAATACTTCAGGACCGAAGCCCTGATTGCGGGCAAGCCGCCGCTTGGCTGGAACATGGCGATCGACGTCGCCGAGCCGCAGTCGCTGGGCGCGGACCGCGCGGTCAACACGATCGCGGCTCATGCGCTGCACGCGGGCGACCTCATCACGATCGATTTCGGCACCGCGACGACGCTCGACTGGAGCGATTTCACCGGCGCGTACAAGGGCGGGATCATCGCCCCCGGCATCAACCTGTCCCTGGACGCGCTGGTCACCGCCGCCGCCAAGCTGCCGCGGATCGCGATCGAGGCCCCCGGGACTACCACCGTCATCGGCCGCAACACCGTCGATCAGATGCACATCGGCATCTTCTGGGGCTATCTCGCGATGATCGAAGGGCTGGTCGCGCGCATGAAAGCCGAAGTCGGCCGTCCCGCCACGGTGATCGCGACGGGCGGGCTGGCGACGCTGTTCGAGCAGCACACAAGGCTGTTCGATCATATCGAGCCCGATCTGACGATCCAGGGGCTGGCGATCATGGTCGAACGCGCCCATATGCAATAGGCCGTCACCCTGGCGAAAGCCGGGGTCTTCTTGTTGTGCAAGCGCATCCCGCGCTCCAAAGAGATCCCGGCCTTCGCCGGGATGACGACGTTAGGATATAGATGACTCCCCAAAACGAACTTCTGTTCTGCGCGCTCGGCGGCTCCGGCGAGATCGGCATGAACGTCAACCTGTACGGCACGCAGGGCAAGTGGGTGATGGTCGACTGCGGCGTGACCTTCGCCGACGCGGCCTACCCCGGCATCGACGTGATCCTGCCCGACCTGTCGTTCATCGAGGATCGGATCGACGACCTGGTCGGCATCGTCCTGACCCACGGGCACGAGGACCATATCGGCGCGCTGCCGTATCTGGCCGAAGACCTGGGCGTGCCGCTCTACGCGACCGCGTTCACCGCGGGGCTGATCCGCGGCAAGCTCGACGAGGAGGGCATCGCCGACCGGGTGAAGATCAAGCTGGTCGAGACCGGCAAGCCGTTCAAGGTCGGCCCGTTCGGCTTCACCATGATCGAGCTGTCGCATTCGATCCCCGAGCCCAACGCGCTGCTGATCGAAACGGCGGCGGGCAAGGTGTTCCATACCGGCGACTGGAAGCTGGATGCGACGCCGGTCATCGGCAATCCCGCGACCGCCGAGCAATTGTCGGCGATCGGCGACGCGGGCGTCGACGTGCTCGTTTGCGATTCGACCAATGTGTTCAACGCCGAAGCGTCGGGCTCGGAGTCGAGCGTCCGCAAGGGGCTGGCCGAGGTGATCGGCCGCGCGAGGGGACGGGTGCTCGTCACCAGCTTCGCGTCCAACGCGGCGCGGCTGGTGACGCTGGGCGAGGTCGCCAAGGAGACCGGGCGCAAGCTGTGCGTCACCGGGCGCTCGCTCGACCGCATCCTGAAGGTCGGCCGCGCATGCGGCTATTTCAAGAACTTCCCCGAGACGGTCGATCCCGAGACCGCGATGCGGCTGCCGCGCAACAAGGTGCTGATCGTCGCGACCGGCGGGCAGGGCGAGCCGCGCACCGCGCTGGCCCGCGTCGCCGACGGCAGCCACACGATCGCGCTGGAGCAGGGCGACACGGTGGTGTTCTCGTCGAAGCAGATCCCGGGCAACGAGGTCGCGATCGGCCGCATCCAGAACACGCTGGCGGGCCGCGGCGTCGAGATGGTGACCGAGCGCCAGGCGCATGTCCACGTCTCGGGCCACCCGGGCCGTCCCGAACTCGCGCAGATGTACCAGTGGATCAGGCCCGAGACGCTGATCCCCGTTCATGGCGAGATGCGCCACATGATGGAGCATGCGCGCTTCGGCCTGTCGCAGGGCGTGCCGCATGCGCTGGTTCAGAAGGACGGCGACATCGTCCGGCTGCTGCCGGGCGCGGCCAAGAAGATCGGCCACGCGCCCGTCGGACGGCTGGTGCTCGACGGCGACGTGATCCTGCCGTCGGACGGATCGACGATCAATGAGCGGCGCAGGCTGGCGCTCAATGGCCAGATCTCGGTCGCGGTGGCGCTGGGCAAGGGCGGTCGTGCGATCGGACGGCCGCAGGTGCGGGTGCAGGGCGTGCCCGTCGAGGACGAGCGCGACGCCTTTGTCGCGGAAGCGTGCGAGGCGGCGGCCAAGGCGATGGAGGGCAGCAAGCGCGGCGCGGACCGGCTGCGCGAAGACGTGCGCCTCGCGGTGCGCCGGGTCGCGACCCGCTGGACCGGCAAGAAGCCGATCGTCGACGTGCTGGTGATCGAGGGCTGACATGCGCTGGACGTCGGCGCTCGCGATCTATGTATTGTTCTGGGCGTTTTCGGTGTTCCTCGTGCTGCCGTTCGGCGTGCGCACGACGCACGACGTCGGCGGCGAGCCCGTCTCCGGCCAAGCGGAGAGCGCGCCGCACGAGTTCGATGCGGGGCGGATCGCGAAGCGTGTGACGGTCGTCGCGACAGTGCTGTTCGGGCTATATTATCTGAACTGGACATACGGCTGGATCACGCCGCAGTCGGTCGACGTGTTCGGCCGCGGGAACATGGTGACGCGGTAGTCCAGCCGGGTCCGTCACCCCAGCGGAAGCTGGGGTCTCCTCGTGATGTGCGTTTCGCTCCCAACCATGAGACCCCAGCCTTCGCTGGGGTGACAGTTATCGGCAGGACGGAGCCTCAGCTCCGGTAATCGGCGTTGATTGCGATGTAGCCGTGGGTCAGGTCGCAGGTCCACACCGTCGCAAACCCCTCGCCGAGCCCCAGGTCGACGCCGATCGACACCTCGCGTCCCTTCAGATGCGTCGCGACCGGCGCTTCGTCATAGCCTTCGACCGCCAGCCCCTCGCGCGCGACCTGGACCTCGCCGAAGCGGATTGCGAGCTTGTCGCGCTCGGCGGGCTC
>SXHP01000140.1 GCA_005773165.1 Sphingomonadales bacterium
GAATAGTCCTTGAAGCTCCAGGTCGGGCCGCGCGTCAGGTCCTTGAGCCACAGATTGGGCAGGCCCATCGCCGGACCGATGCGGCGGGAGCGCAGCAGCGGCGTGCCGCCCTCGCCGAGCGAGACGATACAGTCGTCGCGCCGCACCGGCAGCAGCTCGCGCCAGCGCCACAGGTCCGTCGGGCGCTGTTCGAGCGCCGGTTTGGACAGCGCCCCGGCTGCGGCGGCGAGGTCGTAGCGGACGAGCAAAGGCCTGCCCGCACGGGACAGGCCGTGCAGCGTGTCGGCCTCGTAGCGCTCGCCGGTCAGCGAACATTCGAGATGCGTGACGAAGGTTGGGCGGTGGCTGGTGAGATTGGGGTGCATGCGCGCCACTAGCCGAAGCTAGTCATCAAACTCCAGCGCCGCCGCTGCACCGCCGATCAGGTTATTCGGCCGGTTCGGCTCGACCGGAACGCCGCCGCCTTCGAGGCTTCTTCCAGTCCTCGGATTGCCCCGGTGGGTAAGCCGAAGCGCACGCGCCCAGTCCTTGTCGAACGCCCTTCGAGCATCATGGAGGATCGGCGCGCGCATCGATTACTCGCCCTTCTTCGCGACTCCGACCAGCGCCGGGCGCAGCAGGCGGTCCTTGATCATGTAACCCGCCTGCATCTCCTGCACGATCGTCCCTGCGGGTTTGTCGCTCGGCACTTCCAGCATCGCCTGGTGCTTGTTGGGGTCAAGCGTTTCGCCCATCGCCGCGATCTTCGTGATGCCGTGACGCGCGAACACCGACTCGAGCTCGCGCCCGGTCGCCTCCAGCCCGGTCACCAGACCCTTCATCTTCTCGTCGCCGCGCAGCTCGGCGGGGATCGCCTGGAGCCCGCGCGAGAGGTTGTCCGCCACCGACAGCACGTCGCGCGCGAATGCGGTCGCGGCATAGGTGCGCGCGTCGGCGGCGTCCTTCTCGGCGCGGCGGCGGACGTTCTGCACCTCCGCCTGGGCATAGAGGACCTGCTGCTTGGCGTCGGCGAGCTCGGCCTCCAGCTTGGCCGCGCGGTCGTGCTCCGCCACCTCGGGCGATTCCGCAGCGGTCTCTTCGCGCAACTCGGTGGTGTCGGTCGTCTCGTTGTCAGCCATGAGAAATCCTGTTTGCAAATTTCGCGGGAGATGGGTTCAGCCCATCAGCCGGGCAAGCGTCGCCGCCGTGAAATCCACCATTGGCACGACGCGCGCATAGTTCAACCGCGTCGGCCCGATCACCCCGACCACGCCGATCACCTGCCCGTCCAACCCGCGGAACGGCCGCGCGATCACCGACGATCCACTGAGCGCGAACAATTTGTTCTCGGCGCCGATGAAGATCCGGGTGGCGTCGCCCGCGCGCGCCGAATCGAGCAGGGTCGCGACCTCCTGCTTGCCCTCCAGATCGTCGAGCAGATCGCGCACCCGGTCGAGGTCCGCGGCGGCGGCGGCGTCGACCAGCCGGCCCTGTCCGCGCACGATCAGCACCGGGCGGCGCGCGCCGTCCTCGCTCCACACCGCGATGCCCCGCTCGACCAAGGCCCGGGCCGCGCCGTCGATCGCCGCACGGCCGTCGGCGAGTTCGCGTTCGATCCGCGCCCGCGCTTCGCCCAGCGTCAGCCCGCCGAGCGTCGCCGACATGAAATTGCCCGCCTCCACCAGCGTTCCCGGTGTCATCCCAGCGGGCAATTGGATGACGCGGTTCTCGACCGATCCGTCCTCCGCGACGAGCACCGCGAGCGCCTGCACGTCGGACAGCGGCACGAAGCCGATCGAACGCAACGTCAGCTCGCGCTTGGGCACCAAGACCAGCCCCGCGCACGCCGACAGCCCGGAGAGCGCGGCGGTGGTCGCCGCCAGCGCTTCCTCGACCGGCCCGCCAGCCCCTGCCCGCGACTCGATTGCTGCGCGCTCGTCGGCCGTCGGCGCTATCGCCTGCATCATACCGTCGACGAAGAGCCTCAGGCCGCGTTCGGTTGGAACCCGTCCTGCGGAGGTGTGCGGCGAAGCCAGCAGCCCCAGCGCCTCCAGCTCCCCCATGACGCCGCGGATCGACGCGGGCGATAGGTTGAGGCCGGAGGCGATCGCGATCGTCTTCGACCCCACCGGCGCGCCGCTCAGGAGATAGCCGTCGACCACCGCGCGAAAGATCTCGCGCGCGCGGTCGGTAAGCTCGGCGACGGGGGGGCCCATGCGCGCTGATCTAGGCTGGCGCGGGTCGCAGGGGAAGGCTAGGCGGACGCCCGAACCAACAAGGACAAGCCCCATGCGCCCCAGCGGCCGCGCCCCCGATCAGATGCGCACGATCACGATCGAGCCGAACTTCACCCGTCACGCCGAAGGATCGGTGCTGATCGGCTTCGGCGAC
Source organism: Sphingomonadales bacterium (assembly GCA_005773165.1). Taxonomy (GTDB): domain Bacteria; phylum Pseudomonadota; class Alphaproteobacteria; order Sphingomonadales; family Sphingomonadaceae; genus Sphingomonas. The sequence continues at coordinate 2,371 of SXHP01000140.1, forward strand.
ACCAAGGTTCTCGTCACCGCATCCGTCGAGGAGCGCGTGCCGCCGTTCCTGCGCGGCAAGGGCGAGGGCTGGGTGACCGCCGAATACGGCATGCTCCCGCGCGCCACCCCCACCCGCGGCGCGCGCGCAGCGGCGAAGGGCAAGCAGTCGGGGCGGACACCGGAAATCCAGCGGCTTATCGGCCGGTCCTTGCGCGCGGTCACCGACCTGAAGGCGCTCGGCGAGCGGCAGATCGTGCTTGACTGCGACGTGAACCAGGCCGACGGCGGCACGCGGACCGCCGCGATCTCGGGCGCTTGGGTGGCGCTGAGGCTGGCGGTGAACGGGCTGGTGAAGGCGGGCAAGCTGACCGGTGATCCCATCACGCAACAAGTCGCCGCGGTAAGCTGCGGAATATACAAGGGAACGCCCGTTCTCGATCTCGATTACGACGAGGATTCGTCCGCCGACGCCGACGCCAATTTCGTGCTGCTCGGCAACGGCCATATCGCGGAGGCGCAGGCGACCGCGGAGGGCGCGACCTATGACGAGGAAGCGCTGCTTCGCCTGCTCCGCCTCGCCCGGATCGGCTGCGCGGACATCTTCCGCGCGCAAGCGGAGGCGGTCCGGTGAGCGCCGAGGGTCCTGAACCGCAGGCGATCCGCAAGCTGAAACCCGGCAAGCTCGTCATCGCCAGCCACAATGAGGGCAAGGTGCGCGAGATCCGCGCGCTGCTGGAGCCGTACGGCGTCGAGCCGGTGTCCGCGCACGAGCTCGATCTGCCCGAGCCCGTCGAGAACGGCACGACCTTCTTCGCCAACGCCGAGCTGAAGGCGCGCTCCGCCGCGGACCTCTCCGGCCTGCCCGCGCTCGCCGACGACAGCGGCTTGTGCGTCGACGCGCTCGGCGGCGATCCCGGCGTGTTCACCGCGGACTGGGCGGAGACGCCGACCGGGCGCGACTGGGCGCTTGCGATGCAGAAGGTCGAGGACGCGCTCGCGGCCAAGGAGCCGGAGGCGGGGCGCGACGCGCATTTCGTCTGCGTCCTGGCGCTGGCCTGGCCCGACGGGCACGTCGAATGGTTCGAGGGCCGTGCGGAGGGCACGCTGACCTGGCCGCCGCGGGGGTCCGTCGGCTTCGGCTATGACCCGGTGTTCGTGCCGATCGGGGGGACGCGGACCTATGCGGAGCTCGACCCGGCGGAGAAGCACGCGATCAGCCACCGGGCGGATGCGTTCCGGCAAATGGTGGCGGCGGTGTTCTAATCATCCCCTCTCCCTTCGGGAGAGGGGCTAGGCGCGCAGCGCCGCGAGGTGAGGGTGCGTGCGACCGGTCACGTGCCACCCTCACCCTTCCGCGCCTGCGGCGCTCCCTCCCTCTCCCAACGGGAGAGGGACGTTCAGATCGCCCGCACCCCCACCACGTTTCCTGCGGGCGAATAGCGGCACACCAGATAATCGTCGCTCCGGTTGCTCGCCATCGCGCAGCCGACCCGCGCCGAGCCGCGCCACACGATCTGAGTGTAGTGCGCCACGTCCTGCCATCGCCCGGTCCGGCTGAACGCGGGCGTGGGCGCGTTGACGAAGTCGCGCTTCTCCGCCGCCCAATGCCCGAACATCTCGTCGTAGCGATACGCGCCGCGGGTTCCCGTCCACAGATTCTCGCCCTCGCGTCCCGGTCCGTGCGGCTGATCGGCATGCTGGAAGCGGCGGGTGCGCGCCATCTCCCGCGCATAGCCGAGCGCGCTTGCGGCGAGCGAATCGTCCCACACCAGTTGCGGCGCGCCCACGGCGGAGCGCTCGCGCGCGTGACCGTCGAGCATCGCCGCGCGGAGCAGCGCCGCGCCGCGATCCGCGGGGACGGCGCTCGGGCGGCGCTCGACGACGCGCTCCGGTCCTTCGGACGCGCAGGCGGCGAGCAGAAGCAGGGCGAGCAGGTGGCGCTTGGGGCTCATCCGCGCCATATCGGCGGCGCCATGATCTCCGACAACCTCGCCCTGTACGTCCATTGGCCGTTCTGCGTCTCCAAATGCCCGTAGTGCGACTTCACCAGCCACGTCCGTGCCGAGGTCGATCAGCAGGCGTGGCGCGACGCGCTACTCGCCGATCTGGCGCACGAGGCGCGCGAGCTGCCCGGGCGCACCGTGGGTTCGGTGTTCTTCGGCGGCGGCACGCCGTCGCTGATGCCCCCCGAAACGGTGGCGGCGGTGCTCGCGGCGGCGGAGCGGCGCTGGGGCTTCGCGGAGGATGTCGAGATCACGCTGGAGGCGAACCCGTCGTCGGTCGAAGCCGCGCGGTTCAACGATCTGGCGGCGGCGGGGGTCAACCGCGTGTCGCTCGGCATCCAGTCGCTCGACGACGCGGCCTTGCGCTTTCTGGGCCGAGCGCATGACGTCGCGGAGGGGCAGGCCGCGCTGGACGTCGCGCAACGCGCATTTCCCCGGGTCAGCTTCGACCTGATCTACGCGCTGCCCGGACAGACGCTGGCGCGTTGGCAGGCCGAGCTCGCGCAGGCGCTGGCGCGGGGAACCGAGCATCTGTCGCTCTACCAGCTGACGATCGAGCCGGGCACGCGCTTCGCGACCGAAGCGGCGGCGGGGCGGCTCGCGATCCCCGACGGGGACGCGGCGGCCGATCTGTTCGAGGCGACCCGCGCGATCACCGCGGCGGCGGGGCTGCCCGCCTACGAGACGTCGAACCATGCGCGTGCCGGCGCGGAAAGCCGGCACAACCTGACCTATTGGCGCTATCGCGACTATGCGGGCGTCGGCCCCGGCGCGCACGGCCGACGCGGCGGACTGGCGACCCAGCGGCGGCGCAAGCCCGAGAACTGGCTCGCCGCGGTCGCGCGCAACGGTCACGGGATCGAGGTGGAGGAGGCGCTGACGCCGCACGAGCGCGCGACGGAGGCGCTGGTGATGGGATTGCGGCTGCGCGAAGGCGTGGACCTGGATCGCGTAGCGAAGCTCGCGGGCGGGGTCGCGCCGGTGGACGATGCGGCGGTGGCGCGATTGGCGGATCAGGGCTTCATGGCGCGTGAGAGCGCGCGGCTGCGGGTCACCGAAGCGGGGGCGTTGCTGCTCGACGCGATCCTGCCGGTGGTGGTGCGGGATGCGGCGCCAGTTCCGGCATGCCCCTCCCCTTCAGGGGAGGGGTTGGGGTGGGGCCTGTCAACAAGCGGGTCGCCTTGGGACACGCCCCACCCCCGACCCCTCCCCTGAAGGGGAGGGGAGGAACTCTTACCGCCCGAACCCCGCGGGCGCAGGCGACACCACCGTCGTCGATCCCCCGCGGAACTCCTTCACCTCCAGCGCGCGCTCGGCGATGCCGTCGCGGCCGAAGCGGAAGGCGCCGTCGATGCCGGAAAAGCCGTCGGGGTCTCGCAACGCGCTTTCGGGAAATGGCGAGCCGATCCGCCAGTCGCGGGCGATCCGCACCGTCAGCAGCACCGAATCATAGCCCAGGCTCGACAAGCGGTACGGCGTGGTGCCGAACCGCGCGCGGTATTTGGCGGCGAACTGGCGGTAGAGCGTGTCGGAGACGCTGGCGAACCACGCGCCGCTGAGCGCCGGCCGCGCGGCGAGGCCGCTTTCCGAGTTCCACAGCTCCGTACCGAGAATACGCGTACCCGCGTTCGCGCCGCGCTTGACCTGCGCGGCGGCCTGCGCCGCGGTCGGGCCGCCGTCGGCGATCAGCACCGCGCCGTACGCGCCCTGTCCCCCCAGCCGCCCGGCCGCGGCGGCGACTCCGGCGGACGTGCGCGCATAGGTCTGGAGCGAAACGACCTTGCCGCCTGCGCCTTCCACCGCGCGCAGGAACGCGGTCGACGCGCGCTGGCCGTAGAGCCCGTTGGGCACGAGCCCGGCGAAGCTCGTCACCCCGCGCCCGCCCGCATAGGAGACGACGCGGTTGATCGATTGCGCGGGCGCATAGCCCATCAGGAACGCGCCGCCGCCCGCGACGCTCGCATCGTTGGAATAGCTCAGCACCGGCACGCCCGCCGCGCGCGCGATCGGCGCGACCGCGCGGACGTCCTCGGCGAGCAGCGGCCCCAGGATCAGCTGCGCGCCGTCGGCGATCGCGCGCCGCGCCGCCGCCGCGGCGCCGGGCGCGGTGTCGTAAGTGGTGATCCGGACCGACTGGGTCTGCGTATCGAGCAGCGCCAGCATGGTCGCATTGGCGATCGA
>SXHP01000141.1 GCA_005773165.1 Sphingomonadales bacterium
AGCAGCGGATAGGTGAAGGTGGCGAAGTCCTCGCGGTGCGCGCGGTAGTAATCGGTCCAGACGCGGATGCGCGGGACCGCCGCTGCCGGAATCTTGGTCAGATCGTTGAAGAAGGTCATGTGCGACAGCAGACGTCGGCGCGATCCTGCGCTCCGCCGCCGCCTTCGACGCGCTCGGCATCGTCACCCAGGACCGCCATGCTCCGCCCGAATCGGGTACAGTCGCCCGCGCGGCGTCGGGCGCGCTGGAGACGGTGCCCTGGGTCCGCGTCGTCAACCTCGCCCGCGCGCTGGAGGAGATCGCGGAAGCCGGGTTCTGGCGCGTCGGCCTCACCGGCCGCGCCGACCAGACCTTTGCGCAGGCGATCGGCGAGCAGCGAATCGCGATCGTCCTGGGCGCTGAAGGCGAAGGCATGCGCCAGAACACCGAGGCGCATTGCGACGAGCTCGCGAAGCTGCCGATCAGCTCCAAGGTCGAAAGCCTCAACGTCTCCAACGCCGCCGCGATCGCGCTCTACGCGGTTGCGGCTCGGTAGGCGGAGCACTCGTCACCCTCACCCTTCCGGCGCGTTCCGCGCCTCCCTCCCTCTCCCCCCGGGAGAGGGAAGGGGCCCGCCGCCGCAGGCGGTGGGAAGGGTGAGGGTGAGCGATCCTCAGTCTTCTTCCGCAATCCTCACCCGCAACCCGTCCAACGCCTCCGTAAACGGGAGCTGGCACGACAGCCGCGACGTCGCATCCCGATCCGCGGTCGACTCCAGCAGGTCGTCCTCGTCCGGGCTCATCTTCGGCAACAGGTCCGCGAAGGCGGGATCGACATGCACATGGCACGTCGCGCACGAACAGCATCCCCCGCACAGCGCCAGCAGCTCGTCGATGCCGCCGTCGCGGATGACCTCCATAACCGACAGGCCCGCCTCGCCGTTCAGTTCGCGTTCTTCCCCTTCGCGCGTCGTCACGATAAGCGTCGGCATGCCTTGTGTCCTCAATCGTTTGCGCGCCCATGCCGCGCCCTGCCCCGGCGATCAAGCATGGGCCTGACGTCCGAGCAGCTTCGCGCCTCGCTCGACGCGCTCGCCGCCGCCGAGCCCGCCTTCGCCGCCGCGCTCGCCCGCGCGGGCTACCCCGCCCCGCGCATCCGCGAGCCGGGCTATGCGACCCTGCTCCGCACCATCGTCGGCCAGCAGGTCAGCGTGAAGGCGGCCGACGCGGTCTGGCGCAAGCTGGAGGCGCTGGTCGGCGACCCGACCGACCCGCAGGCGGTCGCCGCCGCCAGCGACGAGGATTTGCGCGCCTGCGGCTTCTCCCGCCAGAAATCGAGCTACGCCCGGAGCCTCGCCGAAGAAGTGACCAGCGGCCGCCTCGACCTCCACAACCTCCCGCACGATGACGAGGAGGCGATCGCGCAGCTCACCCGAGTCAAGGGCATCGGCCGCTGGTCCGCCGAAATCTACCTCCTCTTCGCCGAAGGCCGCGCGGACATCTGGCCAGCGGGCGACCTCGCGGTCCAGATCGAGCTCGGCCGCATCCTCGGCCACGACGCGCGCCCGTCCGAGAAACTCACCCGCGACCTCGCCGAAGCCTGGCGCCCCCACCGCGGCGCGCTCGCGATCTTCGCCTGGCACCATTACGGCGCGGGCGCGGACGCCCAGCCGGTCTAGCCGTTCGGCGGCGGTTCAGCGCGGCTGTGCTTCAGGCCGACCAATGGCCTATGCAGAGTCGAACACACGCGACCGCATCGTCTCCGCCGTCGCCGCGGGCGCGATCCAGGCGCTGCTGATCTACGCGCTCGTCTCCGGCCTCGCGTCCCGCATGCCGGAGGCGCTCGATGACAGCCTCGCCTTGTTCACCGTCGAGCCGCCCGCCCCGCCGCCGCCCCGCACGGTTCCCGCGGTCGAGAAGATCAGCCGACCCGAAGGCGCCGCCGCGCCCAAGAGCCTGCGCTCGACCGCGACCGCGATCGTCGCCCCGCCCCCGATCGTTCCCGTCGTCGTCCCCCCGCCGGTGATCGCCGCCCCGGTCGCCAACACAGGCGCAGAGGCGACCCAAGGCGCGTCCGACCTCCCGGGTCCGGGCACCGGGGCCGGCGGAATCGGCACGGGCTTCGGCAGCGGCGGCTCGGGAGACGGCGACGGCGGCGGTTGGGACGACGAAACCCCGCCCCGTTGGAAGAAGGGCCGCATCAAGGATTCCGACTACCCCCGCGAAGCCGCGGAGGCGGGCGCGAGCGGCACCGTGTCGGTCCGTTACCGCATCGAAGTCGACGGCCGCGTCACCGGCTGCGTCATCACCCGGTCGAGCGGCAACAGGATCCTTGACGAAACCACCTGCCGCCTGATCGAACAGCGCTTCCGCTACGAGCCCTCCCGAGACGCCCGCGGCCGCCCGGTCGTCTCGTATATCGTCCGCGACAACGACTGGGTGATCGAGCGCGTGGCGGCGGAGATGGAGGAACACTGACCCGAAGCCAACCGTCACCCCGGACTTGTTCCGGGGTCCAGGGTCGGGCCGGGCAACGTATTCAATGATGTAAGCTGGACAGCGGTCCGGAGGGTCAACGCACTCGGCCAATCATGCCCTTCGGCATCTTGGGCGCGCTGGACCCCGGAACAAGTCCGGGGTCACGAAGGCTATGGGATATCGCCGTCCTCTACCCAGCCCGCGTCCACCGCTGCGTCTTGCAGATGAACGCCACGCAGCCCTTCACCTTCAGCGACCCGTCGCGCTCGCGGCTGACGATCGACTTGTAGTTTCTGCCGTCCTCGGGGTTGTAGATGCGCCCGCGCCAGTCATCGCCCGCGTCTGCAAAGCCCGAAAGGATCGACACCCCCACCATCGGCCGCGCGCGCAGCGTCGGGTCCGGGTTGTTCGCGTCGCGCCCCGTTGCGCCGGGCGGCGCCTTGAGCACCCGCTCCACCCGTCCGCACAGCGCCTGTCCTCCACCGCCCGGGCACGGCTGGATCGCGACCAGCGCCTTGCCGCCCTCGGTCAGCCAGCGCCCGGTGATGGGAGCGGCGGCGTCTGCTGCGGCGGGCAGCGCCAGAAGACAGGCGGCGGCGATGAAACGCATGGGCGACTCCGGCATGATTGCGGCGATAGGTTCACATGCATTAACCTGCAATGCACAGGAGGCCGACGCGGCCTTGTCGGTGTGGACGCGATGCGGCAAGACCGCAGGCCATGAGTCCTCCATCCGACGCCGCCCTCCCCGCCGCCCCGCGCCCGTCGCTCGGAGAAAGCTACCGCACCGTTGCGGTGCCCGACGTTCTGTCCTTCTGGACGCGGCTGTTCGCCTTTGTCGGGCCGGGGGCTCTCGTCG
>SXHP01000142.1 GCA_005773165.1 Sphingomonadales bacterium
GCGTGCTGTCGCTGCTCTGGGCGGCGCTGGAGGGGGAAGGCAGGCTCGCCAACCTCGTCACGTTTACGACGCCCGTCGATTTCAGCGCGATGGAAATGTTCCAGGCGTGGTCGGACCGACGGTTCTTCGACGTCGACCGGCTCGTCGACACGTTCGGGAATTGTCCGGGCGAGTATCTGTACACCGCCTTCGACATGCTGCGTCCCGGCGCGCGCGTGGCGGCGCAGGTGCGGCTGTACGACAAGATGGGGGACGACGAGGTCGGCCAGTCGTTCCGCATGTTCGACCGGTGGGCGAGCGACATAGTGCCGCTCGCCGGCGAGTATTTCCGCCAGACCACGCGGCAGCTCATGTGGGAGAACAGGCTTCTCCACGGCACGATGGAGGTCGGCGGGCGCGCGGTCGACCTCCGCGACATCACCGCGCCGTTCCTCCATGTCGCCGCCGAGCACGACCACATCGTGCCCACCGCGGCTTCAGCGCCGCTGATTGGGATGATTGGATCGAGCGACAAGGAGGAGGTGGTGCTGAAGGGCGGGCACGTCAGCCTGGTCGCGGGGGGCAACGCGATCCGGCGGCTGTGGCCGAAGCTCTCGCACTGGCTAGGAACCCGCTCGACGTGAAAGGGGCCACATGACGACGCACACCATTCGCGCCTTCGCACCCGCCGACAGCGAGGCGATGCTCGCCTTCGCCCAAGGACTGCCCGAGCACGATCTGCTGTTTCTCGGCCGCGACCTCAGGCACCCGCGCGTGGTCTCAGCCTGGCTCGGGGCGATCGCGGAGGGGTGGATCGACAGCGTGCTTGCGGAGGACGACGGGACGATCGTCGGCACGGCCGCGGTGGTGCGCGATCCGTTGGGCTGGAGCAGGCACGTCGGCGAAGTGCGGCTGCTAGTCTCGGCGGAGCGGCGCGGCGCCGGATTGGGACGAGACCTGCTGGAGGCGGCGTTCGCGATCGCGGAGCAGCGGGGGCTGACCAAGCTGACCGCGCAGATGACCCCCGACCAGACCGGCTCCATCGCGCTGTTCGAGAGCCTAGGGTTCCGGGCCGAGGCGTTGCTCAAGGATCAGCTGTGCGACCGCGGCGGCAGGCTCCACGATCTCGCGATCCTCAGCCATGACGCGCGTTCCGCACGCGCGCGACGGGAGGCGCTGGGGCTGGAATGAACAAAATGCTGCACTGAAGCATTATCATGGGAAATCAGGAGTTTTTCGATGGTCAGCGTTTCCGTGTCCCCTAACGCTCACGTGCCCCCGCCCTCCATGCTGCTCGCGCTCAGCGAATTGCCGCGCGCGGTCGCCGAGTTCGCCTCGCTGCCTCTCGCCTCGCCGCTGCTCGCTTCCGCACCGCGCGGCGACGGCCATCCGGTGCTCGTTCTCCCCGGCTTCGCCACCAGCGACGCATCGACCAAGGTCTTGCGCAAGTTCCTGACTCGGATGGGCTATGACGCGCACACCTGGGACCTAGGGCGCAACCTGGGCCACCGGGCGATCGGACGCGAGGGTGAAAAGCTGGTCGCGCGCCTGCGCGCGATCCACGAGGCGACAGGGCAGAAGGTCAGCCTGGTGGGTTGGAGTTTGGGCGGAGTGATGGCGCGCCTCGTCGCGCACCGTGCGCCCGAGGCGGTGCGGCAGGTGATCTCGCTCGGCTCGCCGTTTGGGGGCAGCCCCAAGTCGACCAACGTATGGCGAGCCTATGAATGGATGACGGGCGACAAGGTGGAGGATGCGCATACCGTTCGCCAATTGAACGACCATGCGGGTCCGCCTCCGGTCCCCTCGACCGCCATCTGGTCGCGCGGCGACGGCATCGTCGCGTGGCAGACCTGCAAGGAGCGCGAGGCGCCGACGACGGACAATATCGAGGTTCGCGGCAGCCATTGCGGGCTCGGCGTCAACCCGGCGGTGCTCTACGCCGTCGCGGATCGGCTGGCGCAGCCGGACGATGGCTGGGCGCCGTTCAAGCGCGACGGGCTGAAGGCTTGGGTGTACCCGTCGGCGGGACATGCCTGAGGAGGGTGTGGAGCGGTCGCGCCGGGATCGGGCGAACAGCGGCGACTTCCGCGATTGATGACCGGGTTTGCGACGGGTGAGAATGGCTGCGATCCGCAACATCGTAATCCTCACCGGCGCGGGTATCTCGGCCGAGTCCGGAATCGCGACGTTCCGCGGGCCGGGCGGACTGTGGGAGGGACACCGGGTCGAGGACGTCTGCACGCCCGAGGCGCTCGCGGCGGATGCGGAGCTGGTGCACCGCTTCTATGATGCACGACGAGCGGCCCTAGCGACGGTCGCGCCCAATGCGGCGCATCGCGCGCTGGCGAAGCTCGATGCGGAGTGGCCGGACGAGCTGCTGGTGGTGACCCAGAACGTCGACGACCTACACGAGCGCGCCGGAACGGAGCGGGTGCTCCACATGCACGGCGAGCTGCTGTCGGCGCTATGTGCGGCGTGCGGGGAGCGCGTGAGCTGGGCCGATCCGCTGCCGCCTGGATCGGCATGCGCGTCATGCGGCGCGGCGGCGCTCCGGCCCGACATCGTGTTCTTCGGTGAGATGCCGTACGGTATGGACGCGATCGAGGCGGCGATCGCGCGGGCCGATCTGTTCGTGTCGATCGGCACGTCGGGGGCGGTGTATCCGGCGGCGGGGTTCGTGCGGACGGCCAAGGCGTATGGCGCGGCGACGCTCGAGATCAATCTGGAGCGTTCCGCGGGAAGCGGGTGGTTCGATGAGAGCCGGTTCGGGTTGGCGGGGGCGTTGGTGCCGGAGTGGGTGGAGGAGGTTCTGAGCCGATAAGCGTGCGTCACCTGGGCCTTGTGCCGGGGTCCGGCGTGCGGCGAGCAATGCGCTCCGAGGCGCAAAGGGCGTTGTGCGTGGAACCCTGGACCCCGGCACAAGGCCGGGGTGACGAGGTATACCGGGCTGGCGCTTACCCCTGCCCTTCGCCTCCCTGCCCGCCCGGGCGCAGCGGCGCGACCGCGTCGCGGCCGAACTGCATGATCAGCTCGCCGATCTCGCGGGCCTGGGACATCGAGCGGGTCGATTGTTCGCGTAAGTAGTCGCCCTGAATGCGCATCACCTCCGACAGGTCCTTGGCCGAGGCGGCTTCGCGCATCGCGTTGAACGCCTCGCGCGCGTTCTGTTCGGCCTGGTCGATCATCTTGACCCCGATCGTCGAGCCGCCCTCCGCCATCTTCTGGCCCGAGGCCTTCATCGCCTCGCCCGCACGCTGCGCGGGTTCGACCACCTTGTTCTGGAACGTGTCGCGCGCCTGCTGAGCCCCTGCCCGCATCTTGTCGGCGGCGTCCTTGGCGGCGTTGGCCGCGCGGTCGGTCGCGGACTTGGTCGCGTTGGCGGCCTGGTCGATCCCGTTGTTCTCGTCGGCCATATTCATGCTCCTTGCTTGCTGCGGCGTGCCCTCGCCTTGTCGGCGGGCTTGTTGTCGTTCCCCTCAACCGGCGGCGCGGACGTTGGTTTCACCGCAGCCGCCTTCATCGCCTCGAACGTCGCGCGCAAGGCCGCCGCATAGGCTTCGGGATCGGGCATCATCGCGCGGTCGCAGGTGAAGGAGATCGCGAGGGTGTCGCCGTAGCTGTAGACCGGGTTGATCAACCCCATGCCGTCGAACACCGGCCCGGTGCCGTACATCGCGACCATCTCCGCGCCCGCGAAATACAGCGGCACGCGGCTGCCCGGCACGTTGGTGACGACGCAATTGAAGACGGGCGCGTGCGCGTTCGCTGCGCCGACGCGCGTGTAGAGCCGAGCGGCGAGGCCGGCCAGCGCAGAGGGCATGAGCTGCGAATAATCGGCAAGGTTCTTGGCGCCGACCGCGTTGGTCATCGCCTTGGAGTTCATCGCCTCGTCGTGGACGAAGCGCAGCCGTTCGATCGGGTCCTCGATGTGCGTGCCGAGCCCGACGACCATGGCGGACACGAGATTGCCCAGCGCGGCCTTCTCGCCCTCGCCGCGCACCGAGATCGGGGCCATGGCGGTCATCGCGTCTTTGGGCAGCTCGCCCTTGTCCTTAAGGTACGTGCGCAGGCCGCCGCCGACGATCGCGAGGACGACGTCGTTGACGGTCGCGCCCGGCACATGATCCTTGATCGCGCGGATGTCGGCGAGCTTGAAGGGAACGGCGTCGAACACGCGGTGGCCGGATACCTTGGTGTTGAAGCGGGTCTTGGGCGCGGGGCGGGCGTTGCGAACGCTGACGTCGCCCTTGACCGCCTGGGTCCCGAGCTTTGCGAGCCCGGGGAGCGAGCGGCCGATCGTCTCCACCACGCGCATCGGCTGAACGAGATTGTTGACGTAGGAGCGCGCGAGCAGATCGGCGACCGCGGGCATGTTCTCCGGCCGCCAATCGTCCTGCCGGTCGGGGGGCGTCATCGAGGCGTCGAGATCATGGACCGCCGCGGACATCTCGACCCCCGACATGCCGTCGATCGCGGCATGGTGGACCTTGGAGACGAGCGCGAAACAGCCGGGGGGCAGCCCTTCGACGTTGTCGAGACCCTCGACGATGGTGAACTCCCAGAGCGGCTTGGTCAGGTCCATCGGCCGGGCGTGGAGCCGCGCGACCTGAATGCAGAGCTGCCGCCAGTCGCCGGGCTTGGGCAACGCGATGTGGCGGACGTGGAACTCGATGTCGAATTCCGGATCCTCGATCCAATAGGGATGGTCTAGGTCGAACGGCACGCGGACGAGCCGCTGACGGAACGAACGCGCGCCAGACAGGCGGCTCTCGATGAACTGCAGAATATCCTTGAAGCGGACGAACCCGCCGGGCGCGGTCGACGGATCGTAGATGCCCACCGAGCCGATGTGCATCGGCGTGTGCGGCGTCTCGAGATAGACGAACGACGCGTCCTGCGCGGACAATTGCTGCATGAGCCTCTCCTGCTGCGCCGTTGCGCCTAGCTCATGTTGAACCGGACCGGCTGAAGGAGCAAGCCGTTCACTTGCCGAAGCCGAACACGTCCTGGTGGAAGCGGCCGTCTTCGATCAGCGTGTTGAGCCACTCCGACCCCTGAGCGTGCTCGTCGCCGGCCTGCTGCATCTGGATGCGGATCAGGGTGTCGCGAACGGCGGGGGCCATGTGCTTGCCGTCGCCGCAGAGAAACACGCTCGCGCCCGCCTGCAGCGCCGCCCAGACGCGCTCCTGCTCGGCCCAGAGCGCGTCCTGGACGAAGCGCCAGGGGTGCGATGGAACGGCGGAGAAGGCGAGGTGCAGTTCCGCTACGCCTTCCGCCTGCCAGCCCTCCATGTCCTCGCGGCAGATCCAGTCGTGATCGGGATGGCGACAGCCGAAGAAGAGGAGCGAGCGGGCGACGTCCTGCCCCTGCGCTTTCTGGCGCGAGCGTTCCTGGAGAAAGCCGCGCAAGGGCGCGAAGCCGGTGCCGGGCCCGATCAGGATCATCGGGACACTCGGGTCCTCAGGCGGAGCGAAGGGCGGGTTGGGACGGCGGACATAGCCGAACACCTGCGCGCCGGGTTCGACCGACGCCATGTAGCCGCTGGCGAAGCCGCGGTGCTCGCCAAGGCCTGACCAGGCGGGGGCGGCCATGGTGCCGACGATGAGGTCGGCGGTCTCGGGCGCGACGAGCGGGCTGGAGGCGATCGAGTAGAAGCGAGGCGCGATGGGGGCGGACAGTTCGACCAGCGCGTCGACGGTGATCTCGGCGGCGGGGTGCGTGTCGAGCAGATCGAGGAGCGTCGTGCGCTTGGCGACGAGCGCCTCGTAAGTCGCGTCGTCGATCGACTCGAGCTTGCGCCGAGTGTCGGGACAGCGGGTCTGCGCGGCGATCGCGGTGATCGCACGGCGCGACACCGGGTCGGACAGCTCGACAAAGTCGGCGAGAAGCTGCGCCACGGTGAGGGTGCGGCCGGTCGGCAGATGGCGGAAGCGGCCCCCCTGCCCATCGACCCGGACCAACGCCGCGCCGTCGACGTCGAGGCGGGCGAGCGCGCGGTCGACCAGGTCCGGGCGATTGCGCGCGTAGACCGCGATATGGTCGCCGGTATGGTAGCGCTGCCCCTCGGGCAGGCGGACGCGGATCAGCCGGGTCGACGGACGGGGGGGCTCCAGCGCGAAGTCCCACAGACCGTCGGCGGGCTTCACAAGCTCGTCGTTGGCGATGATCTCCAGCCGCTGCGCGTGCGCGGGGAGCGCGGCGGCGCGGGTTTCGGCGGCGCTGACGGGCACCAGGCTGAGGGTCGCCTGTGGTTCAGCGGGCGCGGCTTCGCTGCCCAGCGCGCCCCACAGGCTGCGCACGAATCCTGCGACCACGCCGTCGAAGTCACCCTGCGCGTCGGCTTCGGCGCGGGGCACGAGGCGGGCGCCCCCCGCCTTCTCGATCGTGTCGTCGATACGCTTGGGGAAATGCTGGTAGTTCGGCCATTGGCTGTTGCCGATGCCGAGCACCGCATAGCGCGCGCCGCTCCAGTCCGCATCGTCGAACAGCCCAGCGTCAAGCGCGCGCTCGACCTCGACCGCGGTGTCGGGGGCGCGGCCGTTGTAGGTCGCGGTGACGATGACGACGACCTTGTCCTGCGGCTTGGCCCCGCCCTTGAAGCTCTCGTCGAGCGAGCGGACGACGACGTCGAAACCGTCGACGCGGGCGCGCTCGGCGATCTCCTCGGCGATGTCGCGGGCGGTGCCGAGCGAGGAGCCATAGAGCACCGCGAACGTCTGTCCGGTGCCCGCGACCGAGCCGACAGGGGCGTCCTGCACCGCCTCCTCCACCGGCGCGGCCGCGATCCGCTCGTGCAGCTGGCGCAGGCGGATGCGCATGTAGAACTCGTCGGGCTTGATCGACAGCGTCTCCTTGATGCGGAGCCGGTAATTGTGCGGGTCGCTGATCGCGAAGGAGCGCAGCATCATCGCCATCGCGATCTTGGCCTCGACCATCGCGAACTGGCGGCCGATGCACGCGCGCTCGCCGTTGCCGAAGGGCTTGTAGGCGTGGGGATGCCGCGCGGCCTCCGCCTCGGGCAACCAGCGGTCGATGTCGAACTCCTCCGGATCGTCCCATGCCGCGCCGCTGCGGTGGAGGCCGGGGGTGAAGACATTGACCGGGCGGTCCTTGCGCATGACGTACTTGCCGCCGATCACTTCGTCCTCGAACGGCGCCAGGCTGAACGACGGCGCGGTCGGCCACAGGCGAAGCGCTTCCTTGAGGATGCGCTCGATCAACTCCAGCTTCGCCACTTGCGCGTAATCGGGGCGGGTGTCGCCCGGGAGAACGCGGTCGACCTCGGCATAGGCCTGCGCGAGGACATGCGGGTGGCGGAGCAGGTGATGAAAGGCGAAGGTGAGCATGCCCGACGTCGTCTCGTGCCCGGCAATCAGGAAGGTCAGCACCTGATAGCGGATGTTGAGGTCGTCGAGGCGCTCGCCCGTGTCCGGATCGACCGCGGTCAGCATCAGGTTGAGCAGGTCGCGGCCGTCCGTGGGGTTCACACGGCGATCGGCGATGATGCCGTCCACGAGCGTGTTCATCTCGGCGATGTCGGCGTCGAACTGCGCCTCCGCGCGCTTGGCGAAGGGCTTCTGGAACGACATGCGGGTCAGCTTCGCCAAGGACTCGCCGAGCGCACGGCCGAGCGCGACCAGGAAGCTGTCGAGCTCCTCGCGTTCGAAGCTGTCGAACCGGTGTCCGAACCCGGTGATGGCGATCGAATCGAGCGTGAGCCGGGTCATGTCGTCGGCGACAAGCACGTCGGTGCCGCTCGCCCGGGTCCATTTGGCGACCAGCGCGTCGCAGACCTCGACGATCAGGTCGAAATAGCCGCGCATCGCGCGATTGCTGAACGCGGGGAGCAGAATGCGGTGCGCCTTGCCACAGTTCGGCTCGTCGCTGAACGCGGTGAACAGACCGTCGCCCGCGAACTTGCGGACGACGCGCAGGCCGGGCCCGGGCATCTTGCGGAAGCGGGTCTCATCGCACAGCTCGGCGACAAGATCAGGATGCGTCACGAACAGCGACACGCGGCTGCCGAACCGGAGCTTGAAGATGCCGTCGGGATATTGGCGGCTGACCGCGAGCAGATGTCCGACCAGCCCCGCACGGGCGATCTGGTGAAGGTGGCCGACGACGGGGAGCCCCGGTGGGGCGGGAACGCTGTGCCGCTCGGCTGCCGCTGTCGCCATAGGTCGTACTCTCCCGTGTCGGCGTCACCACACCATAGCGGCGGCGGGGATGCAATGCAGGGAAGCGCTCCTCCCTCGGGAGGCGGAGGAGTTAGGCAGCGGTCAGCGTGAACGCCCCCCTCACCCCGTCCGCCTCGGCCGAGGGCGCGACCCACCGGTCGAAGCGGCCGGGTTCGACCGTGGGCTTCAGATCCTGGCCGACGAAGAGGAGGTCGGCGCGGCGAAGGGTGAAGGTCACCTGCTCGCTCTCGCCCGGCGCAAGCGCGACGCGCTTGAAGGCCTTGAGCTGGCGGACGGGGCGAGTGATGCTCGCCGCGACGTCGCGGACATAGAGCTGGACGACCTCGACCGCGGCGGCGCGGCCGCGGTTGGTGACGGTGGCGCGGACGGTCAGCGCACCGTCCCAGGCGAGCGTGGCCGTGCCCAGATCGAGCGCGGAGTAGGCGATGTCGCCGTAGGTGAGGCCGTGGCCGAAGGGAAAGCGCGCGGCGTTGGGGGCTTCGCGGTAATGCGCCTTGTACTCGGGATGCTGCCCCGCGGGCGCCGGGCGGCCGGTCGGCTTGTGGTCATAATGGTAGGGCTGCTGGCCGCTTTCATGCGGAAAGCTGACCGGGAGCCGCGCGGACGGCCCCTCGACCCCGAACAGGATGTCGGCGGTCGCGGGGCCCGCCTCCGAACCAAGGAACCATGTCGCCAGGATCGCGGGCGCGTTCAGCACCGCGCCCGAGAGCGCGAGCGCGCGGCCGTGGCGCAGGACGACGACCACCGGCTTGCCGACGGCGGCGACCGCCTCGGCAAGCGCTTGTTGCGGCGCAGGGATCACGATCGCGGTGCGCGATTGCGCCTCGCCCGACATGCGCGCGTGTTCGCCGATCGCGAGCACGACGATGTCGGCGGCGCGCGCGGCGGCGACCGCGGCGTCGATGCCGCCGGCGAGCGGAGCCTCGACCGCCGATCCGGCGACCGTGGTGACGAGCGACGCGTCGGCGACCGCGGCGCGGACCCCCGTCGCGAGATCGACCGCCTCCGCATCCGTGCCATAGACGTTCCACGGCCCGACGAGGTCCTGCTGGCCGCTCGCGAACGGGCCGATCAGCGCGATCCTCTTGCCCGAGCGGGGCAGCGGCAGGAGCGCGCCGTCATTCTTGAGCATGACGATCGAGCGCCGCCCGGCTTCGCGCGCGAGGCGGAGATTGGCGGGGGTGCGGACGCGGGTCTTCTCGCGGCGCGGATCTATGCGGCGGAACGGGTCGTCGAACAGCCCGAGCGCGGCCTTGACCGCGAGGACGCGGCGGACCGCCTGGTCGAGCCGCGCGACGGGCACTTCGCCCTTGGTGACGAGATCGGGCAGGTGCCGAATGTAGAAGCTGGACTGCATGCTCATGTCGCAGCCCGCCAGGAACGCGAGCTTGGTCGCTTCGCGCGCGTCGGCGGCGAAGCCGTGCGCGATCAGCTCTTCGTCGCCGGTATAATCGGAGACGACGAGGCCGTCGAAGCGCCACTCGCCACGCAGCACCGTGTCGAGCAGCCAGCGGTTGGCGGTGGCGGGGATGCCCGACAGTTCATTGAAGGACGCCATCGTCGACAGCGCGCCCGCATCGAACGCGGCCTGGAACGGCGGAAAATAGACCTCGCGCAGCGTTCGTTCGGACACGTCGACGGTGTTGTAGTCGAGCCCCGCCTCCGCCGCGCCATAGGCGGCAAAGTGCTTGGCGCAGGCCATCACCGCATCGTCGGCCTTCAGCCCGCGCGTTCCCTGAAACCCCCGCACCCGCGCGGCGGCCATCACGCGGCCGAGCAGCACGTCCTCCCCCGCCCCCTCGACCACGCGACCCCAGCGCTGGTCGCGGCCGATGTCGACCATGGGTGCGAAGGTCCAGTCGATCCCGGCCGCCGCCGCCTCCACCGCCGCGACGCGCGCGGTGCGCCGGGCGAGCTCGGGGTCGAAACTGCCCGCCTCGGCGATCGGCATGGGGAACACCGTGCGGAAGCCGTGAATGACGTCGGCGGCGAAGATCAGCGGGATCTTCAGCCGCGATCCGCGCACCGCCGCGGTCTGCATGCGCCGCGCCATCTCCGCGCCGTTGCCGTTGAACACGCCGGTCAGCCGCCCCGCGCGAACCTCGGCGAGCTGGCCGTCGAAGCTCGCCGCCGCGCCCGCGGGATTGAGCGACGTCGCGGCGCCCCCCGCCCAGGCGGCGGCGTTGAGGGTCAGCTGGCCCGCCTTCTCCTCCACCGTCATCCGTGCGATGAGCGACTCGACCGCTGAAGGAAGCGACGCGGGCGCAGCCTGCATCAGAGCGCGGGCGGGATTCGCCAGCCAGGCCGCCGTGGTCGCCGCGCCCAGCATCACCGCGCGCCGCGAATATGCCTGACCGGTCATGCCCTTCTCCTCGTCCCGTGCTCACGACGATGGCGCTTTCCGCCGCGTCTTGAACATGGGTTGTGGATGATGTAACCGGTTACAGCAAGATGCGATCGGCGGGCGAAGCACCTGACGACGGACGGGAGGGAGTTGTGAGCCGGGCATGCCCAATGTCACCATCCGGGACGTGGCGCGCGAAGCGGCGGTGTCCGTCGCATCGGTGTCGCGGGTGATGAACGGCATGGGCAACGTCACCCCCGCGCTGCGCCGCCGGGTCGAGACCGCCGCCGCCGCGCTCGGCTATGTTCCGCATGCCGGAGCGCGCAACCTCAGCCTGGCGCGCGCCAACGCGATCGGTGTGGTGCTGCCCGACATCCACGGCGAGTTCTTCTCCGAGGTGCTGCGCGGCATGGACCGGGAAGCGTCGGATCGCGGGCTGCAACTGCTCCTCTCCAACATGCACGCGGACGCCGACCTCGCGGTCCAGGCGCTGCGGACGATGCGCGGGCGGGTCGACGGAATGGTCGTCATGGCCCCCCACGTCGACCCCGACCAGCTCTTTGCGCAACTGCCGCCCGGAGTGCCCGTGGTGCTGGTCAATTGCGCGCCCCACCATGACAAGCGGCCCGAGATCCGCACCGACAATGCCGGCGGCGCGATCGCGATGGTCGACCATCTGGTCGCGGTGGGGCGGCGTCGGATCGTTCATGTGTCGGGGCCCCAGGGCAACATCGAGGCGGCGGAGCGGGCGCAGGGCTACAGCGCCGCGATGGCGCGCCACGGCCTTTCGCCGCGGATCATCCCGGGCACCTTCATGGAGGAATCGGGCGCAGAGGCGGCCGAGGTGCTGCTGCGCGACCTTCAGGCGGTCGATGCGGTGTTCGCGGCCAATGACATGATGGCGATCGGCGCGCTGATGGCGTTCCGTCGCGCGGGCGTGACGGTGCCGGACCGGGTGGCGGTCGCGGGCTTCGACGACATTCCGCTCGCCCGACTCGTCTCGCCCAGCCTCACCACCATTCGCGCGGGCATCGCAGGCGTAGGGGCGCGCGCGATCGCCCGGCTCGCCGCCGCGATCGCGGGCGACGCGGACGACACCGTCGAGCTCTCGATACCCGAATTAGTGCCGCGTGAGACGACCGCCCTGACCGACCGACAACAAGCCCGGATCACGGGCCAACAAAGGGGAACACGATCATGAGGACTGCCCAGACGCTCCGCCTGCTGCTGGCGAGCACCGCGCTGGTCGCGGGCGCCGCCGCGCTTGTCGCGCCCGCCGCGGCGCAGACGACAACCGCCAACGTCCGCGGCCAGGTGCGCGACGCGGCCGGCGCGCCGGTCGCGGGCGCGACGGTGGTCGCGGTCAACGTCGGCACCAACCAGACGTTTCGCGCCACGACCGACGCATCGGGCGCGTATGTGCTGAACGGCCTGCGGCCCGCGGGTTATGACGTGACCATCACCGGGCCGAACGGCGAAACCTTTTCCGAGCGGGTGACGGTGGCGATCGGCCAGTCCGCGACGCTCGACGCGACGCTCGGAGCGGCGGCGGCCACGACGACCGATGCGACCGCGGTGGAGACCGCGGATGCGGTGCAGGGCGACGACATCGTCGTCACCGGCGCGCGCCTGATCGAGACGCGGACCAGCGAGATCGCGACCAACGTCAGCCAGCAGCAGATCCGCACCCTGCCCCAATCGGACCGCAACTTCCTGACCTTCGCCGCGCTCGCGCCAGGCGTCCGCTACAACGACAGCGAGACCGACAAGAGCTTCACCTCGGGCGCGTCGACCGCAAGCCAGGTCAACGTCTTCATCGACGGCGTGAGCTTCAAGAACAAGCTGCGCGAGGGCGGCGTCGCCGGGCAGCAGAACAGCCGCGGCAATCCGTTCGGTCAGATCGCCGTGCAGGAGTTCCGCGTCCTCACGCAGAACTACAAGGCCGAGTACGAGCAGGCGGGCGCGGCGATCATCACGTCGGTGACTAAGTCGGGCACCAACAAGTTCCACGGCGAAGTGTTTGGCCAGTATACCGATCGCTCGCTCAGCTCCAACAGCTTCACCAACGAGCGCAACGGCATCCGCAAACCGGAGTTCGAGCGCAAGCAATACGGCGCGTCGCTCGGCGGGCCGATCATCAAGGACAAGTTGTTCTTCTTCGCCGCATATGAAGGCAACGACCAGAACCGCGCGCTCAACGTCGACGTCACCGCTTCGGCGTCGCAGGTCGCGGCGTTCGAGGCGGCGACCGGACGGCGCGTCGCCGATTTCGAAGGCGCGTTTGTCAGCCCGTTCCGTGGCGACTTCTATTTCGGCAAACTGACGCTGACTCCCGACAGCAATCAGGTGTTCGACCTGTCGTTCAGCCGTCGCGATGAGACCGACATCCAGAATTTCGGCGGCAACCGCACGTTTGAATATGCCGAGAACAAGAAGAACAGGGTCGACACCTACCTGTTCAAATGGACCTATACCGGCCAGACGTTCGTCAACGAATTCAACGCCAATTACGTCAACTACGCCTTCACGCCGACGTCGCTCAACCCGGACTCGCCCAGCTTCATCTACGATCCGGTAATCATCCTGGGCGGGTACAACGCTTCACGCCGCGAGATCCAGAAGAGCTACAGCATCCGCGACGACTTCACCTATACCGGGCTGGACCGCCATGTGTTCAAGATCGGCGCGCGGGTCGAGGTGACCGACATCGAGTTCAACAGCCAGTCGTTCCTGCAGCCGCAATATACGTTCCGCATCGATCAGGCCGGGACGCCCAACACCACCGCCGACGACACCGACTTCACCTTCCCGGCCGAAGCCCGGCTGGGACTTGGGTCGGGGCGCGTCTACGGCTCCAACACGCTGATCGGGCTGTACCTCCAGGACGATTGGGACGTCACCGACCGGCTGCAGGTCAACCTGGGCCTGCGCTGGGATTATGAGACCAACGGCTTCAACAACAATTATCGCACGCCGGGGCCCGCAGCCTCCGCCCTGCGCGCGCTGCCGGCGACCTTCTACTTCGACCCCGAGGATTACATCACCGACGGGACCGAGCGTAAGCCCTACGCCAAGGCGTTCGCGCCGCGGGTCGGGTTCTCCTGGGACATCAAGGACGACGGCTCGACGGTGATCTTCGGTGGCGCGGGCCGGTATTACGACCGCAACACGTTCAGCAACTCGGTCGACGAGCTGAGCCGCACGATCAACCCGATCGGCGTCTTCCGCTTTTCGCGCACCGGAACGCCGCGCAACGGCCTGCCGACAACGGTGTTCAACCAATCGTATCTGACCCGCGAGGGGCTGCTGGCGCTGGTCGCCAGTTCGCGCACCGAAGGTTTGCCCGAGCTCTTCGCGGTGCCGGAGAACGCGAAGCCGCCGGTCAACGACCAGTTCTCGCTGGGGGTGCGCCAGCGCGCAGGGATCTTCCAGGCGTCGTTGACCGCTTCCTATCAGCGCGGACGCAACGGCTACACCAATCTGTTCGCGACCCGGCAGAACAACGGCTTAGGCAATTGCTGCAACACCGCGCCGGTGGTGCCGTTCGGCTACGCCAACGTGCTGATCGGTTATGACGGGCTCGATACCCGGTACAAGGCGATCTATTTCACGCTCGACAAGGTCTATACCGAGGCGAGCGGCTGGGGCTTCAACCTCGCCTATACGCTGTCCAAATCGGAGCAGAACGGCAACGATCTGTTCAGCCTCGACGGGCTGACGCCCGACAATTACGGCTTCCGCAACCGCGCAGGCGACGAGCGGCACCGGCTGGTGCTGTCGGGGATCCTGGACCTGCCGCTCGGCTTCCAGTTCTCGACGCTGACCACGCTGGGAAGCGGGCAGGCGTATCAGGTGACCGATGCCTCGGCGGGGTTCGACACCGGCAAGCTGGCGTTCACGGCGGCCTATCCTGAGAAGAACTGCATCGGTGGCGTCTTCGCCTATTGTGAGGTCAATTTGACGCTGGCGAACAAGGTCAGGATCTTCGACGACCACGAAGTCAATGTGGCGGTCGACCTGTTGAATGCGTTCAACAACAAGAATCCGGCCGGGTTCGACGGCTTCATCAACCGGTCGAACACGCCGCCGGACCTGCTCGATCCCGCCAATTCGACCACCGCGTCGAGTTCACTGACGCTGCCCCGGCGCATTCAGTTCCGCCTCGGCTATCGCTTCTGATCTCTCCTGTCGGGGCGGATGGTGCGAACGCATCCTCCGCCCCTTTCTTTAGATGGATGCGCCCATGCTCGATCGCCGTGCTTTTCTCGGGACGAGCGGCTTGGCGTTGGTGGGGACCGCCGCCGGAGCGGGGCTCAGGCCGGGCCTTATCGGCGACATCCAGCGGCGGACGTTCGACTACTTCCGTGACACCACCGATCCACGGACCGGGCTCGCGCCCGACCGCTGGCCGACCAAGTCGTTCGCCTCCATCGCCGCGGTCGGCTTCGCGCTGACCGCCTGGCCGATCGGGGTCCACAACGGCTGGATGACGCGGGCGGAGGCGCGGACGCGGACCCTGCGCTGCCTCCAATTCTTCGCCGGCTCGCCGCAGGGTCCCGCGGCGACGGGGGTGAGCGGGTACAAGGGCTTCTTCTACCATTTCCTCGACATGGCGACCGGCCAACGGTTCGGACGGACCGAGCTGTCGACGATCGACACGACGCTGCTGCTCGGCGGCGTGCTGTTCGCGCAAACGTGGTTCGATCGCGACGACCCGGAGGAGCGCCGCATCCGCGCGCTGGCCGAAGGGCTGTACCGCGCCGTCGAATGGGACTGGATCGTGCCGCGCGGCACCTTTGTCGGCATGGGCTGGCACCCGGAAACGGGGTTCATCAAGTCGGATTGGGCGATCTACGACGAGGCGCTGCTGCTGCAGATTCTGGCGCTCGCCTCCCCCACCTACCCGCTGCCGCCGACCTTGTGGCCCGCGCTGACCGATCGCTATGCGCGATCGTGGACCGACCGCTACGGCCCCGCGCACCTGCATTTCGGACCGATGTTCGGGCACCAGTACAGCCATATGTTCGTCGACTTCCTCGGCATCCGCGAGCCGTTCATCGCGAGCAAGGGGATCGACTATTTCGAGAACAGCCGCCGTGCGACGTACGCCCAGCGGCGCTACGCCATCACTAACCCGGGTCGATGGAAAGGCTATTCGGCCGACTGCTGGGGGCTGACCGCGTGCGACGGACCCGGCGACTTCAAGCAGATGATCGACGGGCGTGAGCGGGAGTTCTTCTCCTATTCCGCACGGGGGCCGGGCGATCGCGACGACGGGACCATCGCGCCGACAGCGGCGATCGGATCTATCGCTTTCGCGCCCGAGATCGTGCTGCCGGCGACTCGTGCGATGCACGCGCGCTACGGCCGCGGCATCTATGGCCGATACGGGTTTTGGGACTCGTTCAATCCGACGCTGACCGCCACGGCCGAGCCGCTCCGGCACGGCCGGATCGTGCCCGGCGTCGGCTGGGTCGACGGGGACCATATCGGGATCGATCAGGGACCGATCCTCGGCGGCATCGAGAATTGGCGCACGGGCCTGATCTGGCGGACGATGCGGCGCAATCCGCATATCCGCCGGGGACTGGAGCGGGCTGGATTCAAGGGCGGCTGGCTGGGGTGAACCCTGCCCGCCGCCAAAGCTCTTTGCGCTGGCGAAACGACCCGTTAGACCCCTGACATGATCCCTGCCCCGCTGCTGCTGTACCTCGGCCACAACGCCGATCCGATGGGGATCAAGACGTCGCGAGGGCTCGCGATCTTCGCGCCGGAGAAGTGCGTCGGCGAGTTCCGCCACGACGATTGTCCGCAGACGCTGGGACTGCCGCGGATGGGAATCGCGGAGGGCGCGGCGGCGGGGGCGCGGACGCTGGTGCTGGGGATCGCGAACTCGGGCGGGACGATGGAGGCGAGCCTGGTCGAGGACGCGCTCGCCGCGATCGAAGCTGGGATGAACGTCGCGGCGGGGCTCCACCAGCGGCTGCGCGACCAGCCGCGCCTGGTCGAGGCGGCGCAGGCGAAAGGCGTTGAGCTGTTCGACGTGCGCGAACCGCCCGCGGACCTGCCGGTCGGGAACGGACGGCCGCGCAGCGGGCGGCGGGTGCTGACCGTCGGGACCGACTGTTCGGCGGGAAAGATGTATACGACGCTGGCGCTGACCCGGGCGCTGCAGGCGCGCGGGATCGCGGCCGATTTCCGCGCGACGGGGCAGACGGGCATCCTGATCGCAGGGAGCGGCGTGCCGGTCGACGCGGTGGTCGCCGACTTCATCTCGGGCGCGATCGAGCAGCTTGCGCCTGCGCGCGAGGACGGCGGGTGGGACGTGATCGAGGGGCAAGGGTCGCTGTCGCACCCGTCGTTCGCGGGGGTGTCGACCGGGCTGCTCCACGGCGCGCAGCCGGAGGCGCTCGTGCTTTGCCATGTGCTGGGGCGCGAACATATGCGCGGGCTGCCGGGACAGCCGCTGCCGGGGCTCGCCGAGACGCTGGCGATGAATTTGGCCGTGGCCCGGCTGACTTCGCCGGAGGTGCGCGCGGTCGGCGTCTCGGTGAACACGTCGGCGCTGGACGAGGATGCGGCGCGGGCCGAGTGCGGCCGACTTGAGGATGAGCTGGCGCTGCCCTGCACCGATCCGATGCGCTTCGGCGTGGAGCGCATCGTCGACCGGCTGCTCGGGTGAGACAGTTAGTCGCGCGCCACGAGCGGTTCGCGCTGCACACGCCGTTCCGCATCTCGCGCGGGGTGAAGGACGCGGCGGACGTGGTGACGGTGACGATCCGCGACGGCGACGCGATCGGGCGCGGCGAAGGCGTGCCGTACCCGCGCTACGGCGAGAGCATCGAGGGGGTGCTCGCCGCGGTCGAGGGCGTGCGCGGCGCGGTCGAGGCGGGGGCGGACCGGCAGGTGCTGCTCGCGTTGCTGCCCGCGGGGTCTGCACGCAATGCTGTCGATTGCGCCTTGTGGGACCTGGAGGCGCGGCTGGCGGGGCGGAGCGTGTCGGCGATGCTCGGGGGGCCCCTGCCCGACGGCATCACGAGCGCGCTGACGATCGGGATCGACACGCCCGAGGCGATGGCCGAAGCCGCCGGGCGGGTCGCCTTTGCGCCGCTGATCAAGGTGAAGGTCGACGCCATCGCGCCCGCCGCGCAGCTTCGCGCTGTGCGAGGCGCAGCCCCCGATGCGGCGCTGATCGTCGATCCCAACGAGAGCTGGAATGCGGGCGTCGCGGCGGCGATGCGGCCGGTGCTGGTCGAGGCGAGGGTCGCGCTGCTCGAGCAGCCCGCGCCCGCCGATGCGGACGCCTGGCTTGAGGGGTTCGACATGGGTGCGCCGGTTTGCGCCGACGAATCGGTGCATGTCGCGGACGACCTCGATGCGCTCGGCAAGCGGTACGGCGTGGTCAACGTCAAGCTCGACAAGGCGGGCGGGCTGACCGCGGCGCTGGCGCTGGCGAAGGCGGCGCGCGCGCGGGGCCTGGGCGTGATGACCGGGTGCATGGTGTCGACCTCCCTGTCGATCGCGCCCGCGATGCACGTGGCGGCGGTGAGCGATTTCGTCGACCTCGACGGACCGTTGTGGCTCCGCGAGGATCGCGCGGGCGGGGTGCGTGACGAGCGCGGCGTCCTTGCACGCCTCGCCGCCGGCTTCTGGGGAGAGCCGTGATCGGGCGAACCGCGGCCGCGCTGCTCGCACTGGCGACGCTCGGGGCTGCGCCGGAGCAGGTCGACGTGCTGATCCGCGGCGGCACGGTTTATACGGGTTCGGATGCGCCGTTCGTCGGCGACGTGGCGGTGACCGGGGATCGTATCCGGTCGGTCGGCCGGGACGTCCGGCTCAGCGCGCGACGGACGATCGACGCGCGCGGCATGGTCGTCACGCCGGGCTTCATCGACCCGCACACCCATATCGAGACGATGCTCGCGTCGGCCGATGCGCAGGAGCGGCTGGTGCTGCCGTTCCTGATGCAGGGGGTGACGACCGCCTTCGTCGGCAACGACGGCGACGGCGCGGTCGACGTGGCGGCGACGCTCACACCCGCCGCGCCTGTCGGCGTCAACTACGCCGCCTATGTCGGCTTCGGGGCGGTGCGCCGCGCGGTGATCGGCGAGGCGCGGCGTGCGCCGAGCGAGACCGAGCTGGCGACAATGCGCGGGTTGGTGGCCCGGGGCATGTGCGACGGCGCGCTGGGGCTGTCGACCGGGCTGTTCTACGCGCCGCAGAGTTTTGCGGAGACCGGCGAGGTGGTCGCGCTCGCCCGCGAGGCGGGGTCGCGCGGCGGCGTCTACGACACGCACATCCGTGACGAATCGAGCTACACCGTCGGGCTCGCCGCCGCGGTCGACGAGGCGATCGCGATCGGGCGCGCGGCGCGGATGCCGGTGCATGTCAGCCACATCAAGGCGCTCGGCGTCGACGTGCGGGGGCAGGCGCCGGCGATCGTCGCCAAGGTGGAGGCGGCGCGGCGACGCGGTCAAAAGGTGACCGCGGACCAATATCCGTGGAGCGCGAGCGGGACGACCTTGGTCTCGGCGCTGATCCCGTTGTGGGCGCAGGACGGCGGGCGAGAGGCGCTGCTCCGCCGCTTCGCCGATCCGGCGCTCGCCGGGCGGCTGCAGGCGGACCTCGCCGAGGGGCTGCGCAAGCGCGGCGGCGCGGAGGCGCTGCTCATCACCGGCGGCGCGGAGCGCGGGCGGACGCTGGCGGCGGTCGCGGCGCGGCTCGGGACGGATGCGGCCGGTGCGGCGATCGCGACGATCCGGGTTCACGACCCCGCCGTCGCTTCGTTCAACCAGAGCGAGAGCGACATCGCCGCGTTCATGGCGCGGCCGTGGGTGTTGACCGGATCGGACGCATCGGCGGGGCACCCGCGGGTCTATGGCAGCTTCGCGCGCAAATACGCCAAGTACGTGCGGGCGGAGCATGTGCTGTCGCTGCGCCAGTTCATCGAGCGGAGTTCGCGGCTGACCGCGGACACGTTCGGGATCGCGGACCGCGGGCGGCTGCGGCGGGGCGCCTACGCCGACATCGTGATGTTCGATCCGGCGACCTATGCCGAGCGCGCGACCTACCAGCAGCCGACGCTTCTCGCGGCGGGGGTGCTGACGGTGCTGGTCAACGGCCGGGTCGTGGTCGACGGCGGGGTGGCGACAGGCGAAGCCGCCGGACGGCCGCTGCCGCGCACGCCGAAGCGGGGTTGCCCGTGAGCCGGTGGTTCGCGATTCCGTTGTGGAAGCGGGTGCTCGGCGGGCTCGCGCTCGGGCTCGTCTTCGCGCTCGTCTGGCCCGAAGGAACGCCGTACGTCGCGTTCATGGGCGACCTGTTCGTCCGCGCGATCCGGATGCTGGTCGCGCCGATCGTGCTGGTGACGATCGCGGCGGGGATCACGTCGCTCGCCGATCCCAAGCGGCTCGGGCGGCTGGGCGGACGGACGATCGCGCTGTTCGCGGGGACGACCTTCGTCTCGGTGTCGGTCGGCATGGCCGTAGCGACCTTGGTCCGGCCGGGGGTGGGCGCGCCGCTGGGAACCGCCGCCCCGCATGCGCTCGGCCCGCCGGTGACCCCGTACGACCAGCTCGTCGGCATCGTGCCGCTCAACATCGTCGAGGCGCTGGCGAAGGGCGACATGCTCGCGCTGATCTTCGTCGCGATCCTGTTGGGGGTAGGCACGGTGCTGGCCGGCGAGGCGGGGCGGCCGTTCGCGCGGGGTTTGCAGGCGCTGTCGGCGGTGCTCCTGCGCGTCGTCGGCATCGTGATGGAGCTCACACCGTTCGGCGTCTTCGCGCTGATCGCGAACGCGGTCGCGGCGAACGGGGCGGCGGTGTTCGTCCATGTCGGCTGGTTGGCGCTGGCGGTCTTGATCGGATCGCTGGTGCAGGTCGTGGTGGTGCACAGCCTGGTGCTGCGCCTGCTCGCGCGGTTGCCGGTGGGGCCGTTCTTCCGCGGCGTCGTCGATGCGCTGGCGGTCGCCTTCTCGACCGCATCGAGCTCGGCGACGCTGCCGGTGGCGATGCGGGTGGCGGGCGAGAATCTCGGTGTAGGACGCCCGGTCTATTCGACGGTGCTGCCATTGGGCGCGAGCATCGGCAAGGACGGGACCGCGATGTATGTCGGGCTGCTCAGCCTGTTCGCGCTGCAGGCGTTCGGGACCCCGCTGACTCCGCAGGTCTATGCGACGGTGCTGCTGACGGGCGCGCTCGCCGCGTTCGGGACCGCGCCGGTACCGTCGGCGTCCCTGTTCATGCTGGCTGCGGTGCTGTCGGCCGTCGGCATAGCGCCCGAGCAGACCGCGCTGGTCGTCGGCTTCGTGCTGCCGTTCGACCGGCTGCTCGACATGACGCGGACGGTGCCGAGCGCCAGCGCAAACCTGACGGTGGCGACGACGGTTGCGCGCTGGGAGGGCGAGCTCGACGAAGCGGTCTATCGCGCGCCGCCCGCGCGGTAGAAGCGCAGGTCGGCGAGCTCCAGCCGGACGCGCGTGCCCGGCGCACCTTCTAGGCGGAAGCGGAGCGCACGCAGGCCCGCCAGATCGAGGGTGCGCTTGGGGTCGTCGCTGACAAAGGCGGCGAAGGGAAGGCGTATGTCGCGGGGGTTCGGGCCCGCCTGGAACTCCGCGGCGAAGAACCGCTCGGCGGGCAGACCGTGGCTGTCGAGCACGAGCCCGTACGCGCCCTGCCCGGTCGCGCGAAACGCCACGCCTGCGAAGCCGCGCGCGTCGGCGGGCACGATCGCGCCGCGGGTAAGCGGGACGATGAGGTAGGCGTAGGGCGGGCCGAATGCGCCCGGGCCCATCCGGGCGTCCGCGATCAGCCTCTCGCGTTCGCGAGTGATCCGAAGAATGCTGTGCGGCACGCCGGGCTCGGCAGCGTCGACCGGGAGGGTGCCAAGGTCGGTGCGCAGCCCGGTGCTCGCCGCGGTGAGGATCGGTCCGGTCATGCGATGCGGCGGCAGCGCCGTCGGCCGGTCGGAGGAGAGCCGCCTGCGGAGCGAGGCCAGCGCGACCTCACGCCCGCCAACGAACACGCGGGACACGTTCGAGAGGTCGGCGATCGACACGTCCGGGCGGCCGTCGACAAGGATCAAATCCGCACGACGGCCGACCGCGATCCGGCCGTCGGGCGACCACAGGACGCGCGCCGACACGCCGGTCGCCGCGGCGAGCGCCTCCGCGGGAGAGAGGCCGAGTTCGGTCAGCAGCATGGTCTCACGGACCGCGCTGGAGCCGTGATAGACGCCGCCGACACCCGCGTCGGCGCCGACCGCGATGGGCACGCCCGCGGCGTGGAGGCGGCGGATGTTGGCGCGCATGGTCGACCAGCGGCGCGCGTCGCGCGGGGGCACGGGCTTTCGGCGGATAGCCGTCTCGTACCTCAGCTCGGGCGGTCGCAGGCGGGTTCGTTCGACCTCGGTGAGGCGGCGCTCGGCCAGCGGCTCGAAGGCGACGAGCGTGGGGATGTAGGCAGTGCCGCGCGCGCGCATGGCGGCGATCAGCGCGTCGTCGACTGCCAAGTCGCCGACGCCGTGGCCGAGCGCGTCGACGCCCGCCGCGGCCGCCTTCTTCGCCCCGTCGAGCGTCGTCGTATGGCTGATGACAGGGACGCGCGCGCCGTGCGCCGTCTCGACGATCGCGGTGAGCGTCGCGGCGTCCATATCGACGAGATCGGGCGAGCGGCCGTAGCGCCAGCCGTCGACGAACACCTTGATGACGTCAGGCCGATAGCCGAGCGCGCGGCGGACCGCGGCGCGGCCCTCACGCGGGGTGGCGGCCTCCAGCGTGAACGCGCGGCCCCAGCCGTATTCGGTCCCATGTCCGCCCGGTGGGGCTATGCGTACGGCGAGCGCGAGCCGCGGAGCGGGAATAGGGCCTGATCCCACGAGCGCGCGGACTCCCGCCGCCATCTCGCCCGAAAGCGAGAAGTCGGCCACCCGCGTGACGCCCGCCGCCAGGTGACCGGCGTACGCCTTGGCGACATCGTCGGCGCCGCCGAAGCCGGTCGCGCGCGCATGGATGTGGAGGTCGGAGAGGCCGGGCAGCAGCGTCTGGCCATGTGCGTCGACCACGCGCGCGCCGCGCGGCGCGGCGATGCGAGGGCCGATCGCCGCTATACGATCGCCCGTCACGAGCACGTCGGCGACCGCCGCGGGCGCACCCGTGCCGTCGAAGACGCGCGCGCCGCGGATCAGAGTCGACGGCTGCGCAGCGGGCCGCGGCTCGACGCCGATCAGCAGCGTCGCAAGCAGGGCGAGCACGGTACGGATCATGGCGGTGAAACTCTGCGGGGCGCGGGGTCAGGGGGCAAGCCCTCCATTGTGCCGGACCGCGCGGGCGCTAGGCTGGGCACGTATGCGGATCACCCTCCTCGCCGTCCTCGTCGTCACCGCCGCACCCGCGTACGCGCAGACCCCGCTCGCCGAGCGTGTCGCCGCTGCTTTGGCGTCCCAAGGGCCGGGCACGCGATTCGGCCTGGTCGTCGCGGACGAGGACGGGCGCGAGATCGTGGCGATCGCGCCGGACGCCCGCTTCGTGCCCGCATCGAACACCAAGCTGTTCACCACCGCCGCCGCCTTCGCGACGCTCGGCGACGTGACGCGCGACGATGCGGAGGGCGGCGCGGCGGTGCGCCTGGAGGGCCGTGACGTGGTGCTGGAGGGGCGCGGCGATGCGCGACTGTCGAGCGCTGCGAATTGCGTGCGCGACTGCCTGGCGACGCTTGCCGACGCGGTAGCGGCGCGGACGCGGGCCGTGCGCGACGTCGTTGGCGACGACACGCTGTTCCCCGACGAGCGGTGGAGCCCGGGGATGAGCTGGAACAACATTGAGACGCGGTCGGGAACCGGAGTCTCGGCGCTGACGCTCGACGACAATGAGGTGGTGCTGCGGGTGACTCCCGCGGGTGCGATCAAGGGGCCGGGTTACTACCGGATAGACGATCGGGTGACGGCCGCGGCCAAGACCGACCTGCGCTTCAGCCGGATGCCTGGGAGCGACCGGGTGCGGGTCGAGGGCACGATCCGCGGGGACGGCGCGGCCGAGGTCCTGCGGCTCGGCATCGACGATCCCGCGCATCATGCCGCGTGGCGGCTGCGAGCGATGCTGGTCGCGCGCGGGGTTCGGGTGACCGGGCGTGTCGCGGTGCGGCATCGGCCGCTCACGCCTGCCGACGATCCGGCGGTGCGCGGCGCGACGCCCCCTGCCCGGCCGCCGCGGAACGCGCCGCTGGCGCAGCTCGCCGCGCCGCCGCTCCTCGCCGATCTGGCGGTGATCAACAAGGCGAGCCAGAACGTCCATGCCGAGCTGCTGCTGCGCCGGGTCGGGCTGGTCGCCGGGACGGGGTCGATCGCCGACGGGCAGGCGGCGGTTCGGACGATGTTGGGCCGGGCTGGGCTCGAGCGATGGCGGTACGACTTTTCCGACGGGTCGGGGATGTCGAGCTACAACCGGGTGAGTCCGCGCGGGGTCGTGCGGTTCCTGCGCTGGACGCAAGCGCAGCCCTGGGGCGCGGCGTTCCGCGAGACGCTGCCGGTGGGCGGGGTCGACGGCACGCTGCGGCGGCGGTTCGTAGGGACTCCGCTCCAAGGCAAGGTGTTCGCCAAGACAGGTTCGCTCAACGCGGCGTCGGCGTTGGCGGGGTGGATGGTGGCGGCGAGCGGGAAGACGCTGACCTTTGCGGCCTATGCGGCCGACATGCCGGAAGACCGTTCGGCGAGCGCCGCGGTGGATGCGGCGCTCGGGCTCATCGCGGCGGAGAACTGAAGGCGGCGATCACCGCGTCGCCGACAGCGGGGCGGAGCGCGGCGATGCCGCTCTCGCGGTGGCGGGTCGGGTGGACGCGGTTGGTGAGCAAGGTCCAGGCGAGGTTGCGGTCGAAGTCGACCCACAAGCCGGTGCCGGTGAAGCCTGTATGGCCGATCGTCGCGTCGGAGCAGGCGTCTCCGCCGGGCCAACCGGGGAAACGGCGCTCCCAACCGGCGGTGCGATGGCCGTTGGTGCGCTGACGGATCGCCTGAAGCATCGCGGGCGACGCGCCGCTGCCGTCGAGCAGTCCGCGCGCGAAATCGAGAACGCCGTCGACGGTCCCGAACAGCCCGGCATGCCCCGCCGCGCCGCCGAGCGCCCATGCGTTCTCGTCGTGAACCTCGCCCTTGAGCACGCGACCGCGCCAGGTGCAGGCTTCGGTCGCGACCGCGGGCCCTTGCGGCCTGAATGCGAGGCCGGGCGGGAGCGGCCAGGCGTCGAGCCCCGCGCCGGTGATCCGCTCGGTCGCGATGCCGAGCAGGATGAAGTTGATGTCGGAATAGACCGGCGGGCCGCGCCGCCACGCGCGCTGGAGGACGAAGGCGCGGAGGCGGGCGGGGTCGCCGCCATAGGTGTAGACCGGCTCGACCGCGGGCAGGTGCGTGTTGTGCGCGAGGCAGTCGCGAAAGGTCAGGCGGCGCTCGGGCGCGCCCTCTACGTCGTACTGGCGCAGGTCGGGGATCGCGTCGGTGAGCGGGCGGTCGAGGTCGAGGCGGCCCTCGTCGGCGAGGCGAAGGATCATCGTCGTCGTCGCGATCACCTTGCTGACCGAAGCGAGGTCGAACCAGTGTTCGCGGCTGAGCGGCTCTCGTTCGGGGACGAGCGCGGCCAGCCCCGCGAGCTTCACCCAGCGCTCGCCTTCGCGGGTGACGACGCCGAGCGTCGCGCCGGGGATGCGGCCGTCCGCGACCGCGGCGGCGGCGGGGGCGAAGGCTTGGTCGATCATCGGTCGTCGGCGCGCGGGCGGATGCGCGCGAGGGCGGGGAGAAAAGCGATCGCGGCTAGGCTCAATACGCCCGAGGCGAGAAAGAACAGGTCGAACCCGGAGTAACCTGCGCGGTCGAGCCGCTCGACGACGACCCCGCCCGCCCCCGCCAGCAGTCTCGGCAGCAGGAAGGCGAAGCCCGACAGAAAGGCGTATTGCGCGCCGGGGTAGCGCGGGTTGACCAGCATCGACAGGTAGACGACGAACACCGCGCCGGCCATGCCGTTGCCGAACTGATCGGCGAAGGTGGCGAGGTAGAGCAGCGGCTCGCTGACGCGCTGGTGCGCCAGCCAGACGAAGCCGAAATTGCCGAGTGCGGCGAACACCGCCGCTATCGCCAGCGCGCGGCCGAGCGGCGGCCGGGTGGCGAGCCAGCCGCCGATCCCGACTCCGCCCAAGCTGGCGGCGAGCGCGACCAGGCTGTCGGCGCGGCCGATCGCGCTCAGCGAATAGCCGAGGCTCTTGATCATGGGCTTCGACAGGTTGAGCGCGAGCACGTCGCCCATCCGGTAAAGCGATACAAAGGCGAGCACGACCAGCGCCGCCGTTCCATAACGCCAGAAGATATCGACATAGGGTCCGATCGCCGCCGAAGTGCGCAGCCGCGAGGTCGGCGGCGCCCGCCTGATCCGCGGGAGGGCGATCGCCATCGCGGCGAACGGCAGCAGCGCCAGGGCCAGGACGTAGGGCGTGACATTCGCCTCGCCGTCGAGGCCTGCCTGCGCGAATAGGGTCAGCGCGACGGCGCCTACGCCCGCGACGAGGAGCATCGCGGCCAACAGCAATGCGGCGCTCGCCGCCAGCCCGGTCGCGAGCGCGACGCTGCGCCCTCCCCCGCCGTCCGCCTGCGGGCGCATCGCGGCGAGGATCGGAAACGGCGCAAACGCCGCCGCCGCGATCACCAGATAGGCCGCGGTCCATCCCGCGCCGTCGGCGACGAGCAAGGCGCCGCTCCCCGCCGCAACCATCGCGCTCCTGTAGCCCCACAGGTTGGCGGCGACGATCGGACCTTGCTCCGCTTCGGTCGGCGCGAGCTCGATCCGCCAGGCGTCTGCGGCGACCTCCAGCGTCGTCGTCCAGAAAGCGAGCAGCACCGCGAACAGCGCGGTGACGCCGAGGCTGCGGTCGTCGGAGGTCCACGCCATCGCCGCGGTCGAAGAGACAATGCCGAGCTGCGCCAGCATGATCCACCCTCGCCGCTTGCCCCAGAAGCGCGCGAAACCCGGCACGTCGTAGCGGTCGAGCAGCGGCGCCCAGGCGAATCTGAAGGTCGGCAGGAGTTGGACCCAGGCGAAGAAGCCGATCACCGCAAGCGTCACGCCGTGCTCCGCCAGCCGCAGCGCGAGCACCGTCGAGAACATGTAGAACGGCAGCCCCGCCGAGAAGCCGAGAACCCCGAACAGCGCGAGCCGCGCCTTGGTGGACGGGCGCTCGGAGACGGGACGCGGCGCGTGCATGGGCCGACGGTCGGGCCCTGCGCGCCTCGCGTCAACCGCCGCGCGAATTCTCTGGCGTTGTGTGACGGTTTTGTTGTGTATTGGAGGAAAGCGCCGGGGGGAGGCGCACAAGGGGAAGACGACAATGCGCACATCCAAGTCCGTCCTGCGGTTGCTGCTGTCCGGCTCGGCGATCGCCACGCTCGCGGGCGGGACAGCATGGGCGCAGAACCCGCCGACCGGCGACCAGACCACGCCGCCCGCGGCGACGCCCACCGGAGCGGCGACGCCCGCGACCGGGGCCGGGGAAAGCGACGCGCCGACTTCGCGCGACATCCTGGTGACCGGATCGCGGATCCGCCAAGACCCGAACAGATCGGCGCTGCCGCTGCAGATCGTCACCACGGCCGATCTGTCGCGCGAAGGGATCAACAGCCCCGAGCAGCTCATCTCGTTCCTCAGCACCAACGGCAACGGCGCGGACAACCTCGCTTCCAACGCCGACGTCACCAGCGGCGCGCAGCGCGGCACCAACGGGCTTTCGGCCGCGAACCTGCGTGGGCAGGGATCGGCGTCGACCCTGGTGCTGCTCAACGGTCGGCGGGTCGCGGCGCACGGGCTGCAGGGCGCGGCGGTGGACGTGAACCAGATCCCGTTCGCCGCGCTCGACCGGGTCGAGGTGCTGAAAGACGGCGCGTCGGCGATCTACGGCA
Source organism: Sphingomonadales bacterium (assembly GCA_005773165.1). Classification (GTDB taxonomy): domain Bacteria; phylum Pseudomonadota; class Alphaproteobacteria; order Sphingomonadales; family Sphingomonadaceae; genus Sphingomonas. The sequence continues at coordinate 27,451 of SXHP01000142.1, forward strand.
CCGACGCGATCGGCGGCGTGATCAACTTCATAACCAAGAAGAACTTCCAGGGGCTGTCGCTCAGCGGCTTCACCGACATCACCCAGCGCGGCGACAGCCCGATCTATCGGCTGTCCGCAACGGCCGGCTACGGCGATCTGGCGAGCCAGGGCTTCAACATCATGGGCGCGGTCAGCAAAAGCTGGAACGGCGACTTGTTCGGGGCAGAACGCGATTTCGTGAACACGAACCAGCCCAATCGCGGGCTGTCCGCCGACACGCGCGGCACGCCGATCGCGACCGCGTTTCCGATCAACCGGACCGCCGCGAACGTAGGCATCGCCCAGAACGGGACCCTGCTCGGCGATACGGCCCAGTGTTCGTCGGGAACCGCGCCGAACTGCACCGTGTTCAACCCCAACTTCCTTGCGAACCGCCCCGGCTTCTTCATTCCGGGCACCACCGTCCCTGCGACGGGCGGGATCAACGTGCTCGACCTACCCGGCGGCGCGGGATGCGACTCGGTGCCGCTCGGCTTCGCTTATGACGAACAGCTCTGGAACATTCCCGGAGCCCGCTTCGCCTGCGCCTACGACACGGGGCGCGTCGCGGTGCTGCAGCAGCCTTTGGAGACGCTGACCTATTACGGCCGCGGCACGGTGCGGTTCGGCAGCCATGAGTTGTTCGCCGAGGTGACCGGGTCCGACGCCGATTCGGCCAAGCGCTTCTCCGAGAACCAATACACCGCCAACAACGCCGCGCTGCCGATCGCCTATCCGCTCAACGCGCTCACCGCGGCGACATATAACGACGTCTACAACCGCATCGCCGCCGTCTTTCCGGGCATTGCAGTGAATTATGGGAAGCCGATCAGCTTCCGCTATCGCTGCCTCGCCTGCGGCGTCCGCGAATACACCACCAGCACCAAGACGTTCCGCGGCGCAGTCGGGATCGAGGGGCCGCTGTTCGGCGGCTGGGACTATCGCGCGGGCGGGTCCTATGCGCGCAGCGAATCCTCGTCGCTGCTCGGCAGCGGCTATCATTTCCGCGGCGTGTTCCCCACCGCGGGCGCGGCGCTCGGTTCGGGTATCGCGGGAGCCACCGCCGCCGGGCAGGCGGACCCGCGTGCGCCGACCGCGCCCGGCGCGAGCGCTCCCGGCATCGTCGGGCTGTTCAACAGCGGCATCCTCAATCCCTTCTCCGTCACTCAGACCCCGCAGGCTCTGGCGGGGCTCGAAGCGGTGTCGGCGCGGGGAACGCGGCTTTACGGCGGCAAGTACGAAGTGACGCAGTTCGACGGATCGGTGTCGGGCCGACTGTTCGATCTGCCCGGAGGCGCGGTGCAGGCGGCTGTGGGCGTGGATTACCGCCGCGAGTCCTACAGCTTCGACGGCTCAACCGCGGCGACGATCGCGTCGCCCGACATCTTCAACGTCGCCTTCGACAACATCAACGCGCTCGCGGGGGTGCGCCGCACGGTCAAGGCGGCGTTCGGTGAAATCTCGTTCCCGATCTTCCAGCCGCTGGAGATCACGCTTGCGGGTCGGATCGACGACTATACCGGCTTCGGCACCACGACCAATCCGAAGGTCACCGCCAAGTTCACCCCGGTCGATTGGCTGCTGGTCCGCGCATCGTACAACACCGGCTTCCGGGTGCCGACGTTCAACCAGATCTTCAACGGAACGACCGTGTCGCCCAATCCGGGCAATACGCGGGTCGATCCAACGACCTGCCCCGCCGGCGGCACGCCCAACGTCACGCCGGGCTGCGCGGTGATAACTCCGGACACGCTGAGCGGCGGCAATCTGACGCTCGAGCCCGAGACGTCGGAGCAGTATAGCGCGGGCGTGGTGTTCCAGCCGACGCCGCGGTTCAGCGCCTCCGTCGATTTCTGGAGCATCGCGGTCGACAACACGATCGGCGCGCTGACGATCGATCAGTTGCTGCAGAACATCACGTTCTTCCCGGATCGGGTCGGACGCGAAAACGGCATCATCACGGGGCTTGATCTGCGGTCGGACAACATCGGCTCGCGGCGTACCCAGGGCCTGGAGATCATGCTGCGCGGCGGCGTCGACGCGTTCGGCGGGCAGCTCACCGCGGGACTCGACGGCACGCGGCTGCTCAAGAAGAAGGAAAAGCTGTTCCCGGCGGCGAATTATCGCGACATCATCGGCATATTCACCTTCGTCGGCGACATCGGGCTGAAGTGGAAGCACAATGCGTTCGTCACTTGGTCGAACGACGACTTCATCGTGACGCTGTCGCAGATCTTCCGCAGCAGCTATCGCAACTGTGCGCCGCCGGAATGCACGGTCGCGGCGCTGGCGCGGCCGGACTACAATCCCCGGGTCAAGTCGTACACGCTGTACAACATGTCGGCGGGCGTGCGGATACAGGAGGGCATGCAGCTGACCTTCGGCATCCGCAATCTGCTCGACCGCGACCCGCCGTTTGCGATCACCTATGACTCGAACACAGGCGCGGGCAGCTCGTGGGAGCCGCGCGTCGCTGATCCGCGTGGGCGCTCGTTCACCGCGGCAGTGGAAGTGAAGTTCTGATCGCGCTCGCGCTGCTCGCGGCGGCGCAGCCCGTCGCGAGCGTGCGGGTCGGTTTCGACCGGCGCGGCGTGACGGCGATTGCGGCTGCGGGGTGGGCCGACGTCGCGGCCAAGCGCGTGGTGACCGCCGACGATCCGGTGCGGGTCGCGTCCATCTCCAAGCTGGTGGTCGCGATTGCGGTGCTGCGACTGGTCGAGCAGAAGCGGCTGGACCTGGACGAAGATGTGTCGCGGCTCCTCGGCTGGCGGTTGCGCAATCCGGCGTTCCCTGACGTGCCCATCACGCTCAGGCTGCTGCTGTCGCACCGAGCAAGCCTTGCCGACGGCATCGACTATGTGCTGCCGCTAGACGTGGGAATGCGTGAGGCGCTCGCCGACGCGCGGGCTTGGGACCCCGATCACGCGCCGGGCAGCTATTTCCGCTACGCGAACGTCGGCTATCCGGTGATCGCCAGCGTGATGGAGCGCGCGAGCGGCGAGCGGTTCGATCGACTGATGAAGCGGCTGGTGCTTGATCCGCTTAAGCTCGACGCTTGCTACAATTGGGCGACCTGCTCCGATGCGACGACGGCGCGCGCCGTGGTGCTCTATCGCGACGGCGCAGCGGTGCGCGATGATCACCGGGGCGGACGCCCAGCCTGCCCCGTTCAGCCCGCGCGTGACGGCGGCTGCGACCTGACGACGTGGGCGGCGGGACGGAACGGAGCCTCCTTCTCGCCGCAGGGCGGCTTGCGCATCTCGGCGCGCGGACTGGCCAAGATCGGCCGGTTGCTGCTCGGGCGCGGTGCGGTCGACGGGGTCCGACTGCTCACGCCACGCTCGGCCGCGCTATTGGAGCAGCCGCTCTGGCGATTCGATCGCGATAACGGCGAACCGGAGGGCGGTTTCTACTGCCGTTACGGCCTTGGCGTGACCTTCACGGCTACGGCGATTGGCGGTTGCCGCGACGATCCGGTGGGCGACGGGCGCACGCGGATCGGCCATGCGGGCGAAGCTTACGGCCTCCGCTCGGGGCTCTGGATCGATCGCGAACGCGGCACAGGCGTGGCGTTCTTCGCGACGGACGTGCCCGCCGAGCCGGGTCGTTCCGCCTTCACCGCAACCGAGGAGCGGCTCGCGCGCTGATCCGCAAGCTGCTCGGCGGCGACCCGCTGGAGCGCGATCGCGACCGCGGGCGCAATGCCGAGGTCGTCGGCAGCCCGCTCCTGCCCGCCCAGCGTGCGCGGATCGACCCCCGTCACCTTGCCGAAGACGACCAGTGCCTCAAGGTATGCGCCGTGAACGCTGGCGTGATACTGATCGTGGGTCCACAGATCGATCTGGCCGAAAGCGATGCCGTCATAGGGGTTCGAATCCGCGACGCGCTGCGCAATGGCGCGGCTCCATGCTTCGCCGACCGGGATGACCCCGTCGATCTCCGGCGAGGCCGCGTCGATCGCCCGCGCGGCGGCCGCAAGATCGTTCGCCATTGCGGTGACGAGCTTGCCTGACCATGGGCTCCCGGGACGATAGGTGAGGTCGGCGCGGCTCCAGGTCGCCATCAGCTGAACCTGGACGGCCGGGTTCGCGCGACTGAACATCTGCGCCAGGCGGACCGCGTCGCGCGTATAGGCGCTCGCATCCCCGGGGCGATCGGCGTCAAGCGTGCTGTACTCCTGAAGCACGACGACGTCCCAGGCGCGGTCGAACAACCCGCGGCGCTGATCGTAGTGGAAGCCGAGTGACTGTCCGCCCTGCGTGGCGTGGCTGACCGCATAGGCGAGCTTCGCCTGCTCGGCGAACACCTTGAAGAGGGCCGGGACGCCGCCCTGACCGCTTCGTGTAAGGTCGGTGACCGTGTCGGGGCGGTAGCGGCGAATGGCCGACAGCGCCCCTTGCGTGAAGCTGTTGCCGACGAACAGGATGGTGCGAGGACGCGCCGTCTGCGCCGCGGCGGGCAGCGACGGGACGCAGAGGAGCAAAGCCAGGAGGAAACGCATCGCGCGGCCTTGTTGCCCAGGCAGATCAAAGGTCAAGTCGGAAGGGGCTTGCCGCGGCGGCGAAGTCGAAGACGCGCTCTGCCGTCACGGGCCCGGCGACCGCGCCCGCGGCGTCCAGTGCTGACGGACGAGGCACCGGGAGCGTTCGGCAGCGTGGCCGGCAGGGCGACATCGACCAGCCGTCGCATGCGAAGCAATCGCCGGAGCAGGCGTCGTGCGGCGTAACGCAGGTCCACGCGCGCTTTCGGTGTTCCAAGCCGCCGTCGTGACCGGATGCGTCTTCGCGCGACAGGGTTGTGCGGTCGGGCCGGTGAAATCACGCGTGCGCGAGCGTGACGTTTTGCGCGCAGCCTTCGGTTGCCGCCCAGGCCTCCGCCCCGCAACCGTCGCGAATGCGGCGTTCGAAGCCGCTGACGATGGGGTCGACTGCGATGCCCGCGCACGCGTCAGCCGATCGCGAACTTGCCGCGAACGGTGCGCCTCGCCGGGCAGTCGCTCTGCATACCCCACCCTCTCCGTCAGGGATCGGAACGCAACTGGCGACTCTTGTTATGGCGACAGCCTATCAGGCGACCGCCTGGCACGCAACGGAGCGGCGGCCGGGCGCGCAGCGTCGCCCGGCCCTGCTCTCCTTATTCCTCGGCGGAACCCGGCTCCGCCATCTTTCGATGCTGCGCGGCGAGCACGGCGTTCGGGGTGATGTTCGCGCTTGCGACCTGAAGCTTGTTCTTCCAGCCCGAGACGATGGACGCCTTGCCGCTCATCACCGCGTCCCAACCGTCCTTGGCGACATCGGCCGGATCGCTCTTCTTGGGGTCCGTGCCGACCGAGGTGTCCATCATGTCGGCGCGGTCGAAGAACTCGGTCTCGACCGGACCCGGCATCAGGTTCGTCAGCGTGACGCCGTCGGCATCCTTGATCTCGTTCTGGATGGCGGCGACGAAGCTGTCCACGAACGCCTTGGTGCCGTTGTACACCGCGTGGAACGCCCCGGGAATGTAGCCGGCGATCGACCCGGTGACGAGCACCTTGCCGTCGTTACGCGCGACCATCTGCTTGAGAACCTTCTGAAGCAGGTACACGGTTCCCGTGACGTTCGTGTCGATGACGTGACGCCAATCCTTCGGCTCCTGGTCGAGGAACGCGTGGCCGAGCCCATGACCCGCATTGGCGCAAAGCAGGTCGATCTGGCGACCTTCGGCCGCGTCAAGCAGCCGGTCGACACCGTCGAATGTCGACAGGTCGGCCTGGACCGATCGGACGTCGGTGCCGAACTGCTTGAAATCGGCCGCCGCGGCGTCGATCAGCGGCTCGTCGGCGACGACAAGAATATCGTAGCCGTCCTTCGCCGCAAGCGTGGCGAGCTCGAAGCCGATTCCGGTCGAAGCGCCGGTGATGATCGCGAATTTGTCCGCCATGATGTTTCTCCTGCTAATTGGGCCCGCTGCGGCGAAGCCGCGTCGTCGGTCCTCGGCCGAGCCGAGGCCGGCCGGCCTTCACGGTCTCGACGCCAACTACGCTGCCGCCGTGCCGCTCATGCCCGGCTTCAATACGATTTTGGTGTATTCGTTCTGGTTGTCGTGGAACTGCTTGTAGCCCTCGGGTGCCTGCTCCAGATCCATGCGATGCGAGATCAGGAAGGTCGTGTCGATCTTGCCTTCCATGATCGCGTTGAGGAGTCCCGGCATATAATGCTGGACGTGGGTCTGCCCGGTTTTGAGGGTCAGCCCCTTCTCCATGAACGCACCCAAGGGGAACTTGTCGACAAAGCCGCCGTAGACCGCGGGCATCGAGACGCGGCCGCCCTTGCGACAGGCGATGATCGCCTGGCGGATCGAGTGGATGCGGTCGGTGCCCAGGAAGGTGGACGCCTTGATCTGATCGATCACGTTGTCGACGAAGAAGCCGTGCGCCTCCAGGCCCACCGCGTCGATCACCGCATCGGGTCCGATGCCGCCGGTCAGCAGCATCAGCGCCTCATAGGTGTCGGTCTCCTCGAAGTTGATCGTCTCCGCGCCGAACTGCTTGGCGAGCGCCAGACGCTTGGGGAAGTGGTCGATCGCGATCACGCGCTCGGCCCCCATCAGGAACGCCGACTGGACCGCGAACAGGCCGACCGGGCCGCAGCCCCAGACCGCGACGGTGTCGCCGGGTTCGATCTGCGCATATTCCGCCGCCTGCCAGCCGGTGGGCAGGATGTCGGAGAGGAACAGGACCTTGTCGTCCTCGACCCCGTCGGGGATGACGATCGGGCCGACGTCGCTGACCGGCACGCGGACATATTCCGCCTGACCGCCCGCATAGCCGCCGGTCATGTGGCTGTAGCCGAACAATCCGCTCATCGGCATGCCGTAAGCGGCCTGCGCGATGTCCTGATTGTCGGCGGGCAAGCCGTTGTCGCACGCGGAATATTGGTGCTTGCCGCAATGGAAGCAGCTTCCGCACGAGATGGTGAAGGGAACGACGACGCGCTGCCCCTTCTTCAGCGTCGACTTCGCGCCGACCTCGACGACCTCGCCCATGAATTCGTGGCCGAGAATGTCGCCCGCCTGCATCGACGGTATGTAGTGATCGTAGAGGTGGAGATCCGACCCGCAGATCGCGGTCGAAGTGACCTTGATGATGCAATCGCGAGGATTGATGATCTCCGGATCATCGACGGTGTCGACGCGGACGTCGTGCTTGCCGTGCCAGGTGAGCGCGCGCATCAGGCGACTTCCTTCTCGTGTTGAGCTTTGGTCCAGCTGGAGGTCGCGACCTCGCCGGTCTCCAGCAATTGCTTCAGGCGGCGCAGGTCGCGGCGGGACTGGATCGCGGGCTCGCGCTGGAACATCTTGGCGATCAGCTTGCCGACGATGCCCGCGGGCGGATCATAGTCGATGATGGCGGTGATGACGGTGCCGCGCGCGCCCGCATCCCGGAACTCGACGCGACCGCGGTTGGGCACGTCGGCGCCCTCTTCGGAAGTCCAAGCGATGAGACGGCCGGGCTGGTCCTCGGTCACCCGCGCGTCCCATTCGACCGTCTCTCCCGCCGGAGCCTTGACGACCCAGTGCGAGCGGGTGTGGTCGAGAATGTCGATCCGGACGATGTTGTCCATGAAGCTTGGCAGGTTCGCGAAGTCGCGGAAGTAAGCATATACCTCCGCCGCGGGCTTGTTGATGGTGACGGCGCGGGCGACCCCCTTGCCGTCTTCGCCGCCATGCTTGGACGTCGTCGGCGGCGCGTCGTCGGTCTGGACCTTGTCGGTCATGGAGCTACTCCGTTGATCGGGAGGCCTAACCGCGCGGGACGGCCCGCCGGTTCCCCGTCCATGCAGAAATGCCGCGGCTCGGTCTCCCCAACCGCGGCGGTCCGCTCACATCGTCTTGAGCATCGCGATATGGCTCTTCACCACCGGCACGATCTTCGCCGCCGCCGCCTTGAGCGGAGCCGCGGTGCCCTCCTTCGCATAGGCCTCCTGCACTGCCAGAGCCTGGCCGTGCGACTGGCGCTGCTGCGCGATATACGCCTGGTCCCGTGCGACCCCGGTTTCCTGGCGAAGCTGCGCGACCATCTCGTTCTGCGCGGGCGTGAGCATCGGCGGCGCGACGCGGACCCGCGCGCGAGCCGCAGCCGCCTTCACATCGGCGGTGCTCTTGGTGTGATGACGGATCATCATCTGCGCGAACTGGCGAACCTTGGGATCGCCGGTCGATTCAAGCACCGTGCGGCTGGACGTGATCTCGTACAGATCGCTTGCGCCAGACGTCATCACATATTCGCTCGGGCTCATCACCTGCGCGTAAGCGGGAGCCGAGATCGCGGTCGCAGCCAGCGCGAACAGCATGGTCATCTTCATGGGTTTTCTCCGATCGTAAGGAAGCGGTTCACATGCCGAATGCGGTTTTGAGGCGGGTCACGGCGTAGTTGTTCGCGTCATAGGCGCCGCGGACGACCTTCCCCATGCCGAAGAACTCGTGCGTCACGCCGTCGAAGGTGCGCTGCTCCACGCGAACGCCCGCCGAGCGCATCGCCTGCGCCAGCGTCTCGCCGTCCGAGCGCAACGGGTCGATCTGCGCATTGACGATCGTCGTCGGCGGCAGCCCGCGCAGGTTCGCGCGCACCAGATTGACGCGGGGGTCCATCTGATCGGCCTTGGTCCGCGAATAATAATAACCGAACCAATCGAGCATCGCGGCATTGAGCGGCTTGGCGTTCGCCGAATCCATCTTGGACGGCAGCATCTTGTCGCTGTTGGCGATCGGATAAACCGACAGGATGTGGACCGGCGCGGTCAGTCGATTGTCGCGCGCGTGGATCGCGGTGGCGACCGCCAGATTGCCGCCCGCGCTCTCGCCCGCCAAGGCGATCTTGGCCGGGTCGGCGCCCCAGCTCGCCGCGTTGCGCAACACCCAGCGGTAGGCGGCCGACGCATCGTCGTGTTGCGCGGGGAACTTCGCCTCGGGCGCGTGGCGGTACTCGACCGACACGACGATGGCGTTCAGCTGCTTGGACAGCATGCGCGGCGTCGGGTCATAGACGTTGACGTCCGCGATGACCCAGCCGCCGCCGTGATAATATACGATCACGGGCAGCGGCGCGCCGCCTGCGGCCGCGAGCGGCTTGTAGATGCGCGCATATTGCATCGGGTGCGCGCCATAGGCGAGGTCCTGAGTCGCGACCGCAGGGTCCGGCGCGGTCGACATGCCCTGCTTGCGCATCAGCGCCTTGGCGGCGTCGGCCGCGGACGGCTGGATGCGCGCCTTGACCGGCGACAGCGTCTCGATCGGCTTGGGCGCAAGCGCCGCATGCGCATCGAGCACCGCCTGCATGTCGGCGGCGGGCTGCGGCGGCATCGTCGCCGCGGGCGGCGGCGGGGGCGGCGGGGGCGCGTTGGGGGACATGGGCGATTGCGCCAGAGCGGCCGCCGAGACCGTCAGCAACAGGCCTGCGCCCGCCAGAAATTTGATCTTCATCCGTGTCTTGTCCCTGTCCTGCCCACCGCTCACGAGTGTCCAACAAGGTGCGGTTGCACGGGTTCCGCCGCTCGCGGCGCAGTTAATCTAAGTGAACGGAAAATGTACGGCGGCGGCGGGAGTGGTCGCCCGTTGCGCTGAAGAGGCAACTTGTGGAACACACGGGAACGATGATGCCTGCGCTCCTGAATCCTGGCGCGACCATTCGCGTTCTGCGGCAAGGGACAGAGCACGAGCCGGTGATCGTCATCGATGACATGCTCGCCGCTCCCGAACGCTGGCGCAATCTGGCCGCGCAGGCGCACTACGGCAAGATCGGACCGCATTACCCCGGCATCCGCGCGCTGGTTCCCGCCGCCGCGGCGTTGTCGATGCGTGACGAACTGTCGGCGCTGATCGGCGATGTCTTCGACTTCGCCGTCGTGCCGCCGGTGTTCGAATGCTTCTTTTCGATCGTGACCACGCCGCCGCACGCGCTGGCGCCGATCCAGCGGCTGCCGCACGTCGACGGGCTGGAGCGCGAGCGGGTGGCGATCCTCATCTACCTCTCGGGCGCCGAGCAGGGCGGCACCGCCTTTTATCGGCAGCGAGCGACGGGGTTCGAAACGATCGACCGTGAACGGTTCCCGCGATTCGAGGCGGCGCTGAAGGCGGGCGTTGCGGAACACGGTCTGCCGCCTGCGAGCTATATCGCGGGCGACACGCCGCTATATGAGCAGGTCGCCGCGTATGAAGCGCGGCCGAACCGCGCGCTGATCTATCGAAGCTGCCTGCTCCACTGCGCGCACATTCCGCCCGGCGCGCCCCTGCCAGCCGATCCGCATACGGGACGTTTGAGCATCAACAGCTTCCTGTTCGCTTCGGGTTAGACCGGCGCGCCAACATTGCTGCTTTTGAAGGTCAACAAGACGAGGGCGCAGAAAACAGAATTGTCCCGTCGTCGCGGTCGGGCGATCAGCCAGCCTTGAGCGATCTGGATCGCGTGGTCACTGACCACACCGAATCTTCGCGCGCTAAACGGCTGATTTACTTCTGATTACAGAAATACCGACCACCTCAGTCGCGTAGAGTCATCGTCGATTGCAAGAACAGGGCAAGACCCCTTGCCGATCCGCGGTCCGCTGATATTATCGCACGTACATCGGCGCGGTTGGGGAAGGCTGCGATGAAAGCTTGGGCGAAGCTGCCGACCGCACCTGTGACCGCGCTGATCGGTGCGGCCGCGGTGCTGGCGATGTCGGTGGCCGGACGGGGCGGCGCCGTGACGCCGAAGCTGCCTACCTATCCTGCCCCTACGCGCACCATATGGCTCGATCAGGGATGGGGAGACACCGAACGCGCCTGGTACCACCATGTGTCGCAAGGCACCGACACGATCCCGATACCTTATGCCTGGTTCATGGCGCTGGAGCAGCCGCAAGCGTCGCTGGGCTCCCCCGGACTGTTCAGCGATCCCCGATACCTGGACCGCCTCGGCTTCATCCCAGCGCCGAAAAGCGCGACCAATCCTGCGGGGCTGCCGATCGGCTTCGCCCGTACCGCGGGAATCGACCCGACCAACGGCGCGCGCTTCGACCAGCTCGGCTTCACCTGCGCCGCGTGCCACACGGGTCGGATAGACTTCGGCGGCGTTACGATGCTGGTCGATGGCGGTCCGGCGTTGACCGACATCAACAAGTTCAGAATCGCGCTGGGCTTCGCGCTGGGCAAGACGCTGATCGACCCGCCGCGCTTTCTGCGGTTCGCGGCGCGTGTGCTCGGCCCCGGCCGGACGGTGCGGCAGGTGGCGGCGCTCAAGCTCGAGCTCGGCCGGCTGGTGAAGGAAGGCTTCAAGCTCGCCATCGCCGAGCCGGGTTCCCGCGACAACGTGGAGGAAGGCTATGGCCGTCTCGACGCGCTGAACCGCATCGGCAACGAGGTTTTCGCGACGCAGATGAAGGACAAGCGCAACTACGCGGACCTGACCGCGCCGGTCGCCTATCCGCACATCTGGGACACGCACTGGTACGATTGGGTTCAATACAACAGCTCGATCCAACAGCCCATGGTTCGCAACGCGGGCGAGGCGATGGGGGTGCGCGCGCTGGTCAACTATGACGGGCGCGTCGCCCCGCGGTTCACCTCGACCATCCCGATCGACCGGCTGCACGAGATCGAGACGATGCTCGCCGGGCGCGAGCAGCCGACGACGGCGAGGCGCTTCACAGGGCTGCGCTCTCCGGCCTGGCCCGAATCGATCCTGCCGCGGATCAATCGCGCGCTCGCAGCCCGGGGGGCTGAGTTGTACGAGCAGAAATGCGCGTCGTGCCATCTTCCCGCAGTCGGCACCGAGGCTTTCTGGAACAGCCCGGCCTGGCTCCCCGCGAATGCGGCGGGTCAGCGCCATCTGCGGGTTCCGGTGATCCCGGTCGATGTGATCGGCACCGATCCGGCGCAGGCGGTCGACATGAAGAACCGGAGCGTGCGGGTGCCGCAAGCCTGGGGCTTTACGGGCGCTACCGGCACGGACGGCGATCATGGCGTCTATCCTTATGGTCCGGCGCTCGGCCAGATCGTCGAGAAGGTCGTCTATCGCTGGTACGACGACCGCCGGATCTCCGCCGCCCACCGCGAGAAGATGAACGGGCATCGGCCCAACGGCATTCGCGATGGGATGCGCGGGCCGAACGGCAGCGTGCCGGGGTTGCTTTGAGTAATTCTCTGCCAAGACCAGGTAAGTAAGCCATCAGGGACTCCCTCTGCGCTTATTTTCGATCGAGGACCGATCGCAGGCGCTTTTTTGAACAACTCTAATTGTTCAACC
>SXHP01000143.1 GCA_005773165.1 Sphingomonadales bacterium
GGTCGCCATGATCTCGACCAGCACTTCGCCCGCTTTCGGACCTTCGAGGTCGAGCTCGACCACCTCGAGCGGCTGCTTGGCCTCGAACGCAACGGCGGCGCGGGTCTTCATCGGCGGGTCTCCTCGGCGAGAAGCCCTAGAGCGGAGAACGGCTGGCGGTAAAGCGGGAAGGGGGCGGATCGCATCGCATCGGCGACGAGGCCGGGAAGGTGAGCCGCGGCTTGTCGCAACCGGCGGGCGGCGGTCGTCAAATCTTTACCGGTCCCGCTTAGGCCGTCGGCATGGTTCTGCGTCCCTTCACTCGGCGGGTGCTCGCGCCTGTCGCGCTCGGCGGCTGCTATTTCGCAGCGGCCGCAGCGACGGTGGGCGCGACGCGGTTCGGCGGCGGGGTGGCGTGCCTGTGGGTCGCGACGGCGGTTCTGCTGGCCGCGCTGCTGACGACGTCGCGGCGGCGCTGGCCGGTGCTGATCGCGACCTGCGCGGCGGCGAGCGTGCTGGTGACCGGGCTGTTCGGGCTTGGCTGGGCGGCGGCGGGGCCGCTGGCGTTGATCAACGTGTGCGAGGCAGTGGTGGCTGCGCTGATCATCGGGCGCTGGGGCGCGTGGCACCGGACGCTCGATTCGTTGGAGCAGTTGCTCGTCTTCTGCCTGGCGGCGGGGATCGCCGCGCCGCTGGCGAGCGGGGTGCTCGGCGCGGCGGTCGCGTCGGCGGTGTCGGGAACGCCCTATGCGGCCAACCTCTACAATTGGTCGATCGGCCACGCGCTCGGCACGCTGAGCTTCGCGCCGGTGTGCACCCTGATCGCCGCGGGCAGCGCGCGACGCTGGTTCGAGCAGGCCGGCGCGCGGCGGATCGGCGAGGGCGCGGCGCTGATGCTGATCGTGCTGGCGACGACCGCAGGGGTGTTCATGCAGCAATCGCGTCCCCTGCTGTTCCTGCCGATCCTGCCGGTGATCCTGGCGACCTTCCGCATCGGCCGCCTGGGCGCGGCGGGCGGCGTGGTGATCGTCGCCCTGGTCGGCGGCGGGCTGACCATGACGGGTTGGGGACCGATCACGCTGATCGGCGGCAGCGGGGGCGAGCACGCGCAATTCTTTCAATTCTACCTCGCCGCGACCGTGCTGACCGCTTTGCCGGTCGCCGCGGACCTGGCGCGACGGCGCGAGGTGTTCCAGCGGCTGCGCGAGAGCGAGGCGCGGCTGCGGCTGCTGACCGAGAATTCAACCGACATCGTGATGAACCTGCGCGAGGACGGGACGATCCGCTACGCCTCCCCGTCGATCACCCAGCTCGGCGGTTATCAGCCCGACGAGGTGGTCGGCCGCAACGCGCTGTCGCTGGTGGCGGCGGAGGATCGGCCCGCGGTGAGCGCGGCGCACCTTTCCGCGCTGGCGGAGCCCGACGCCACCCAGATCGTCGAGTTTCGCGCGCTGATGGCGAACGGCTCGCTCCGCTGGTTCGAGAGCCACACGCGCGGCGTCGCCGACGAGGACGGGCGCGTCACCGGCGTGGTGAGCGCCACGCGCGACGTGTCGCATCGAAAGGCGATCGAGGACGAACTGGCGCGGGTCGCCGCCACCGATCCGCTGACGGGCCTGGCCAACCGCCGCGCGTTCGACGCGGAGATGGCGCGGCGGATCGCCGCGGCCCCCGAAGGCGCGATCGCGGGCCATGTCGCCATTTTCGATCTTGATCATTTCAAGCGGGTCAACGACCGGCACGGCCATGCGGCGGGGGACGACGTGCTCCGCGCCTTCGCCCGGATCGCCCGCGCGTGCGTGCGCGACGGCGACATGGTCGCGCGGCTGGGCGGTGAGGAGTTCGGCATCGTGCTGTCGGCGTCCGGACGCGAGCAGGCGTGCATGGTGTGCGACCGCATCCGCACCGCGCTCGCCGCCAGCCCTGTGCGGGCCGGGGATGCGGTGATCGCGGTGACCGCGAGCGCAGGGGTGGCGGAGATGGCGGCGGGGCAGGCGCCGGGCGCCGCGCTCGACGCCGCGGATGCGGCGCTCTACCGCGCCAAGATGGAAGGACGCGACCGGCTGCGGCTGGCGGCCTGACCGGGGCGGCAGCAACGGGAACGCGCGGCCGGGCCCGGCCGTTTTCTCTGGACCATGAGCGGATATGCCGAACGCCGGCGTCGCATGGTCGACGCCCAGATCGCCCGGCGCGGCGTTCGCGACGCGCGCGTGCTCGATGCGATGCGCGCGGTGCCGCGCGAGCGGTTCGTGCCGGGAGCCCTGGCCGAATTCGCGTACGAGGACTCCGCGCTGCCGATCGAGCACGGCCAGACCATCTCGCAGCCCTACATTGTCGCGGCGATGATCGAGGCGTCGGAGGCGGGACCGGGCGACCGGGTGCTGGAGGTCGGCGCCGGATCGGGCTACGCCGCCGCGGTGCTCGCGCATGTCGCGGGCGAGGTCCATACGATCGAGCGGCACGACGCGCTTGCCGGGGCGGCGGAGGCGCGGCTGAGGTCGCTGGGGCACGCCAATGTGACGGTGCATCGCGGCGACGGCAGCGCAGGGCTGCCCGAACATGCGCCGTTCGACGCGATCCTGGTCGCCGCGGCCGCGCCGGGGGTTCCGGAGGCGCTGAAGGCGCAGCTGGCGGTCGGCGGTCGGCTGGTGATCCCGGTCGGCTCGGACGATCAGCGGCTGCGGGTGATCACGCGCACCGGCGACGACCGGTACGAGGAAGAGGACCTGGGCGCGGTCACGTTCGTGCCGCTGATCGGGGCGCAGGGATGGGCGGAGGACGGAACGCGGTCCGCGAGCACGCATGTGCCCGGCGCGGCGCGGGGACGGACGCTGCCGGAGATGATCGCGGACGCGGCCGAGCCGCTGCCGCCGCTGGACGATCCGGCGTTCGCCGAGCTGTTCGACCGCTGGGCGGACCGCCGGGTGGTGCTGCTCGGCGAAGCGAGCCACGGCACCGCGGAGTTCTAC
>SXHP01000144.1 GCA_005773165.1 Sphingomonadales bacterium
CTGAGTCCGGCGGGCACCGGCGCGGGCATGAACCGCCTCCGCGTGGCGGCCACCAGCCGCGACGCCGCGCTCCGCGCGCAGCAGCGCGCGCTGGCGGCGGCGATCGTCGCGCCCGACTCGGCCGACGAACTCCGCGCCGCGGAGAACGCCCGCTCCACCCGCGACGACACCGGCACCGGCGACGACGCGCTGGCGGCGGTGGTCACCAGCGGCACCGGGACCGACGCCGATGCGGGCGAGTATCTGAACGACTGAGGCGTGCGGGTAATCGCCTGGGGCTAAAGAAAGGCCGCCGTCCGGAATGCCGGGCGGCGGCTTTTGTTTTGAGCCGATACGCGGCAATCGTGCCCCGCGGAGGCGGTCAGCCGTCCATCGCAGCTAATTGCTTAGCGAAAGCGCGGGTTGCAATGCGGTCTCCCTGCAGACCCATGTGTTCGGTTTCGAGCTCCCACAGGTACTCAAACAGCTCCGCTTCAGACCGCCCTTGCACGAGCATCGCCCGCAACTCGGCGACGTAGGCATCGTATTCGTCCGCCGCTTCGGGGATCTCACGCACGCCGATCGGATCCCAATCGTGCATAAGCGCCTCGCGAATACGTGCCGATGCTGGGCCACCCTGCCCCATATTCATGGTCCACCTCTGATAACAGTGACAACTCTGCCAGTAGCCGAATTCGTGATGACGCGGACTCCGTTTGCTGCATCATACATACCTGCCGTTCCGATACGGGTCGGAAAGGGCACGCCGTGTTTCAAGGTTTCCTCCACAACCGATGGCATGATGCCGCGGTTCTGCATCTGATCAAGTGCGTGACCGGAATACTGCCGGCCATTGATTTCCCGCGCGGCATTCCGGACCGGCTGGTATTTGGTGTTGGCGAGTTCATACCCTTTAGAACCACGAAAGCCCGTCCCCTCGCGCAGCGAACCCGTGTTCGGCACTGAACGGGTGGCAGACCCAGGCACCGGTTGCGCCCTCTGCTGGCGTGGCAGGCTGGGCTCAGCCGCCCCCTCCCGCGACACCCCACTGCCCCTCTTGCGCTTGTCGACCCCCTTCAGAAAGAACGCCAGCATCGCGGTGAGGCCCGCCTCGACCAGCAGCACGGCGAGCGGCTGCGACAGGCGCTTCAGCTCTCCGCGTGTCCGGGCGGCCTGAATGTCGCGCGCGATCACCAGCAGGCGCTTCATCGAGTCGACGAAGCCGACCCCCACCATCCACACGCCATAGCCGATCATGCCGACATCGACGATCCAGCCGACCGGCGTGAAATGCGACGCGATCCAGGCGGCGAGCAAGGCGGCGATGCGCAGCGCCATGCCCGCGACCGCGAGCGTCGCGAACAGCTCGACCGCATCCTCGCCCAATTCCCTGGCGGGCACGTCGCGCATGCCCTCCACCACGATCAGCATGCGCGACGGCAGATCGCGCGGGGCGGGCGCCGCGTCGGACTCGGGCGCGACCGGCTTGGCGGGCACGACATCGATCCGCAGCTGACTGACCCGCTTCGGCGGCGCGGCCGGGGCTTCGCCGAGGCGGAACAGGAACAGCCGCCGCTGGCCGATCAGCGCTGCGACCCGCTCCAGCGCATCGGCCGGCCTTCCGCGCGAGGCGAGCGGCGCGACATCATGGCCGAAGGTGGACCGCAGCCGCGCGGCGAAGGTGACGCTCTCACGCGCGGCCTGGCGGAGCAGCGGCAGCGAGGACGCCTGGTGCGAATCGATCAGCCGAGCCCAGGCCGGGCGGCTGAAGCGCCGGGTCAGCAGAAAACCCTGCCCGCCCACCTGAAACAGCATGTGCGCCGGCTGCGGCGACCCCGCCGGGCGCGGCTTTCCGGCTGGACTGCGTGACGCCATGCCCCTCCGCCCGAATCGCGTGACCGCGCAAGCCTAGGCCATCGTCCCCCGCCCCGCCAGAGCGGCCTCAGCCCGCGCGCGTGGTCTCGCTGATCGAATGCTTCGGCTCGGGGCTCAACGTCCGCGCCAGCGTTTCGAACCGGTCGCCGTCGATGCGGATCTCGTTGAACGCGGGCGGGTGGTTGCGGACGCGCTTGGACAGCGTCCCCGCGCCGATCATCCGCACCGTCCGTCCGCATCGCTCGACCGGTATGTCGAACGGATCGTGGACGTGGCCCGAGAGGACGGCATGCGCCCCCGCCTCCGCCAGCGCGGCCAGCGCGATGTCGCCCCGCTGCGTCTTGGCGGTGCCCCGCGTGCCGCCCTCGATCAGCGGGTGATGCGCGGCGACGAAGATCAGATTGCCCCGCGGCGCCTCCTCGATCAGCGCCAGCGCGCGGGCGAGCGCGCGCGGGCTCACCCGCCCCTTGGACCAGTTCCACCGCCATTGCGCGCGCGCCGTGGTCTTCAGCGGCACGATGGTGATCCCGGCCAACTCGAGCGGCTTCTCGATCATCTTCTCGATCGCGGCATAGCGCTGATAGGGCGCAAGAAAGCGGCGGAACGGGTCCCAATAATAAGGGATGTCGTGGTTCCCCACCTCCACCGTCACCGGCACCCCCAGCGAACGCAGCCAATCGCCCCCCGCCTTGAACTCGCGGGTGCGCGCACGCATCGTCAGGTCGCCGGTCATCACCACCGCGTCGGGCTTCTCCTCTCCGACGAGCCGTGCGAACCAGGCGAGCGCCGCCGGGTCCTCCGCGCCGAAGTGGACGTCGCTGACGTGAAACAGTTTCACCGGCATCAGACGAGTTCGTCCAGGCTGTTCGGCTGGCGCAGAGGACACCCGTTGAACCGCCCGCGGTAATCCTGCGAAAAGGTGTACGGCTCCTTGCGCGCGCGGTTGATCCCGCCGAGCGGCCGGTGCGCGTCGAGCGCGTTCCAGATGCTGTAGGCCAGCGCGTCGTCCATCCGCTCGGTCTCGCCGTGCGTCCATCCCTGCTGGGGCGGAACCTCCAGCGTCGCCACGGTGACGTACGGACTCTCCTTCTCGTCCCACTCGACCGTCGGGTCCTCGATCGGCATCGCGTCGAGATCGGTGTTGAGCTGGACGCGCAGCTCCCACGTGCCGCCCTGCGAGACGAGCGCTTCGCTCACCACCTCACGCAGCGCGTCGGGGCGGCCGGACGTGTCCACCGTGTCGCCGGTCAATTGGGTCAGCGCGGGCGACACCGGAAACAGCGCGAAATGGGCTATATGGTCGCCATAGCGGAACGGCGTCTGCGCGTAATAGGTTTCGCCCAGCGGATGCGTCTGCGGCGCGCCGCCGAGTTGCTGGAGCGTCGCCGATTCGAGCCCCACCGCCTCCAAGGTCGCCTCCACCCCGCGCAGCACGCCCGACAGCAGCTTCTTGGCCCCTTCCGCCTTGTCGGTCGTCTTGCCGAGCAGCTTCAGGTTCTTGGAGAAGGTCTTGGCGTCGGGCGCGTTGAACACGGGCCCGTTGACCATGATGAAATCCTGCACCCGGTCGTTCTCCGATCCGGCGACCCGCGCGCCCTCGACGCCGAGCACCTTGAGGGCCAGCCCGCGGGGCAGCGCGATCTGGTCATCCAGTATGTCGCCGGGGTTGGTGGAGATGCGGATCACCGCCTCATACGCCCCCGGCTCGGCGAACAGCCCTTGCGCGAGTTCGGGCGGCAATCCGGCCTTCACGGTCAGCGTGCCCCGCGCGATCCCGTGCGCCTTGGCGTGGACCGCGCGAACCGCATGGCCGTAATCCTTGGATGTCGTATCCAGGATATGCTTGAACGATGCTTCCAGGTCGCGGATCGTCTCCGCCTCGTCGGGCTGAACGGTCTCCACCGAAGGCTGGTAACGGACGGGATCGGGCATGGGGTGACACCTCCAGGTCGCGGTTCCCCGCTCAAACCGCCGGAACAACGGGCCTGTTCCTTGCACGCGGCGGCTTGCATCCCTGCGGCGGAGCGGCGAACGATGCAACACTCGCCGGAGCCAAGGAGCGGACACCGACATGCTGAAACGCGGGCCGCGCAATCGGGCCGAAGCGCACCCCCGCTTCTTCCGGCGCAGCCGCCTGCCCGTCTGGGCGGAGCTGGGCGTGCGGGTCGCGGCGGCGCTGCTGCTGATCGGCATCGCGCTTGCGGGCCATTGGTTCGATCGCACGGGATTGCGCGACAATACCGACGGCGCGGTCTCCTTTCTCGACGTCGTCTATTTCACCATGATCACCGTCACCACCGTCGGCTATGGCGATATCGTCCCGGTCACCGATCGGGCGCGGATGTTCGACACGTTCGTGGTCACGCCGGTGCGCGTGTTCGTGTGGCTGATCTTTCTCGGATCGGCGTATAGCTTCATCCTTCGCAACACCTGGGAGCGCTGGCGCATGGCGGCCGTTCAACGCCGGTTGACCGATCACACGATCATCTGCGGCTATGGCGCGATGGGGACGGAGGCCGCCGCCGAACTGTGCCGCCGAGGCTGCCCGCCCGGCGAGATCGTCGTGGTCGATTCGTCGGAACAGGCGGTCGCCGCCGCCGCGGAGGCCGGCCTTGCCACCGTTCACGGCGATGCGACGCACAATGTCGTGCTGGAGGCGGCGGGGGTCACCCGCGCCCGCGCGCTGATCGTCGCGCCCAGCCGCGACGACACCGCGATCCTGATCGCGCTGACAGCCCGGCGGCTGGCCGCGCACGTTCCCGTCACCGTCAGCATCCAGGAAGCCGAGAACGAGGTGCTGGCGCGCGATGCGGGGGCCAAGGTGATCGTCAACCCCGTCAGCTTCGCCGGACAGCTGCTCGCCGGATCGAGCGTCGGCCCGCACATCGCGGATTATGTCTCGGACCTGGTGACCCAGCACGGCAGCATCGCGCTGCGCGAGCGCGCGGCGCAGCCCGACGAGCTGGGCCGCACCTTGCGCGAACTGCCGACCGGCCAGGGACTGCGCATCTACCGCAACGGCGAACCCATCAGCTTCTGCGATCCCCGCGCGGTGCTGCAGCAAGGCGACACGATCATCGAGGTCGTCGCGCACGATCCGAAGAGCTGAAGCGGCCGCTCGGCTGCGGCGGTTCGCGAAGGGGAGGACTACAATTGGTCAGCTAAAAACCCAAAGGGGCCACGCCTTTGGCGCAACCCCCTACTGAGAAGCGAAACTTTACTGC
>SXHP01000145.1 GCA_005773165.1 Sphingomonadales bacterium
CTGGCGCTGTCCTACGACCACCGCCTGATCGACGGGCGCGAGGCGGTGACGTTCCTGGTCGCGCTGAAGAACGCCATCGAGGACCCGACGCGGATCCTGATCGATCTGTAAGCGGAACGTGCCGGGCGGGTCAGGCGGCGATGCGGAGCGGCGTCTGCTCCGCGTGCCGCCGGCCGAGCAGCGCGGCGGCTCCGCGCAGGACATAGTCCTGCTGGTCGAGTTGCCAGCACGGAGTCTCCGTCAGCATGCGGCGGAACTGGCGACGGCCCATGAAGCCGCCGTCGAACGCGGCCTTGCTCGCGGCGTCGGTTCCGATGCGTCGCCCGGTCAGCATCGCGCCGGACCAGGCGCCGTGTCCAAGCGTGAGATCGCCCATGAAGCTGCCGGTCAGCCGCGCCAGTCGGAGCATCCGCTCCGCGCGGCCTTCGCCCGGCGCAGCCGCGGTCCAGGCCGGATCGTCTGGCGAAAGGGTGAGCACCCGTTCCCAGGAGACGGCGCGCCCGCTGCGGCGGAGCGCCGCCATCAGCCGGTCGTCCGCCTCGTCATCGGGCGCGAAGCCGGTGTGCCCGGCCTCCGTGTCCAGGACCCGCGCGACGCCCGCTTCATCGACGTCGATGATCGCGGCCCCGACGCCTTCGCTGATCGAAAGGAGCGAGTAGCGGCCCGCTCCTGCGAAATCGGCGAACCCCGCGCCGCGGATCGGGCGCTCTTTGGGCGGATCGGCCAACGTCGCCCAGGCCTTGGCGGCGACTTCGTTGATGATCACGGCGGGCCGGCCGAAAAGGCTCGCGAGTCCGGCCCGCGATATCGTCCAGCGCGACCGCGCGAGCGCGATCGTCTTGCCCGACACCGCGCCCGCGATCGTGAGCACGGCGGTGGACCGGTTCAGCGCGGTCCCGGTCTCGCGCTCGAAGCGCAGCAGGGCGTCGGTGAAGGTCGGCAGCCCCGCCGCCGGATAGCAGACCGCGCGGCCGACACGCGGCGCGGCGGCGGGCTGAACCGCGGTCAGCGCGATCTCGCCCGGACGCGAGGCGTCGATCAGCAGCCAATGGCGCACGTCCTGGTCGGCGCTTGTCGTCATCCTCTCCATGATCGCGGTGTAAGCTGCTGATCGCTAAGGAACCGTAAGCCAAATGCGCTCCGCTCTCGACGTGGCGAGCTTGAATCGCCAAAGAGGCGGGCGACCGATGGAGCAACACCGACATGCCTGAGTTCGACTACGACGTCCTTGTCATCGGCGCTGGCCCCGGCGGGTATGTCGCCGCGATCCGGGCGGCGCAGCTGGGGCTGAAGACCGCCTGCGCGGAGGCGCGCGAGACGCTGGGAGGCACATGCCTCAACGTCGGGTGCATCCCGTCCAAGGCGCTGCTGCATGCGTCCGAGCTGTTCGTGGAGGCCAAGAGCGGGCACCTCGCCAAGTTCGGCGTCGATTTCACCGGGGTGTCGCTCAACCTGGGGCAGATGCACGCCGAGAAGGCCAAGGCGGTCGGCGAGCTGACCGGGGGCATCGAGTTCCGGTTCAAGAAGAACAAGGTGACTTGGCTGAAGGGCCGCGCCGCGTTCCAGGGCGCGCATACGGTCAAGGTCGGCGAGCAGACCGTCACCGCCAAGAACGTCGTGATCGCGACCGGATCGGTCGTCACGCCGCTGCCGGGTGTGGAGATCGACCAGAAGGTCGTAGTCGACTCCACCGGCGCGCTGGCGCTGCCCAAGGTGCCCGAGCATCTCGTCGTCATCGGCGGCGGCGTGATCGGGCTGGAGCTCGGCAGCGTGTGGCGGCGGCTGGGCGCGAAGGTGACCGTGGTCGAATATGTCGACCAGATCCTGCCCGGCTTCGACGGCGAAGTGCGCAAGGAGTCGGCCAAGCTGTTCAAGAAGCAGGGATTCGAGTTCAAGCTGTCGACCAAGGTGACGGGCGTCACGGTCGAAGGCGAACGGGCGACCGTCACCGTCGAGCCTGCGGCGGGCGGCGCGGCGGAGACGATCGCGGCGGACGCGGTGCTGGTGTCGATCGGGCGCAAGCCGAACTTCGAGGGGTTGAACCTGGAGGCGATCGGCCTTCAGCCCAACGCGCGAGGGCAGGTGGAGACCGATCACGATTTCCGCACGTCGGTCGACGGGGTGTGGGCGATCGGCGACTGCATCCCGGGGCTGATGCTGGCGCACAAGGCCGAGGATGAGGGCGTCGCGGTGGCGGAGAACATCGCCGGGCAGACCGGGATCGTGAACCACGACGTGATCCCGAGCGTCGTCTACACCATGCCCGAGATCGCAGGCGTCGGGCTGACCGAGGAGGCCGCGAAGGCCAAGGGCGAGGTCAAGGTCGGCAAGTTCCCCTTCGCCGCCAACAGCCGCGCCAAGACCAACCGCGACACCGACGGCTTCGTCAAGGTGATCGCCGATGCGAAGTCGGACCGGGTGCTGGGCGTGTGGATCGTATCCAGCCTCGCAGGCACGATGATCGCGCAGGCGGCGCAGGCGATGGAGTTCGGCGCGACCAGCGAGGACATCGCCTACACCTGCCACGCGCACCCGACGCATGCCGAGGCGCTGAAGGAGGCGGCGATGGCGGTGCAGGGGAAGCCTATCCATGTCTGAAGTTTGAGCCGTAGGGTTGAACCAATGCCGTCACCCCGGGCTTGACCCGGGGTCCCGCTTTTCTTGGTTCGGGAAGAAGCGGGGCCCCGGCTCAAGGGCGTGGCGAAGAAATGAAAGCAGTCCCGCTATGAAGCTGGGGCAAGCTCTACGCGAAAACATCCGCAAGCCGCTCGCGCGCAGGCCCGTCCTTCCAGTCGCGCAGCTCGACGTAGAGCGAGGCTTGAATTGTTGCCCATACGGTTGCGGTCAGCGTTTTGCTGAGCGCCGCGATTATCCAGATCGGAGCGCCCTCGCCGGCGCGAATAATCCCGACAACGAAGATCGCGACTACTGCGGCGATGAGCCAGTGCAAGACGAGCACCACCAATTCGAGTGCAAAAATGCGCCAGCGTGCGCCCTCCGTCAAAGCGCGGCTGCGCTTGAATGCCTGAAATACGCCGCAGCGCTCCTCGACCAGCACGGACGCGGCGACCGACCAGGTGACATAAAGCATGACGCCGGGAACCAAGAGCAGGATCAGGCCGAACACAACGCCGATCGCCAGCAACACGCCGAGTAAGAGCAGCGGCACGACAACATGCAAGGCCGCCCACAGGGCCTCTGCGATACTGGCGCGGCGTTCTTCTGTACGCGCTACGGCCAAACAGACCGATGCACCTTGGGTTAGCGTGGTGAACACCAGTGAACCGAGGAAG
Organism: Sphingomonadales bacterium; assembly: GCA_005773165.1. Lineage (GTDB taxonomy): Bacteria > Pseudomonadota > Alphaproteobacteria > Sphingomonadales > Sphingomonadaceae > Sphingomonas. The sequence continues at coordinate 3,294 of SXHP01000145.1, forward strand.
CCGAGTATGGCGAGGGGTGCGACCGCAAACCGGTGCCCAGGATCCTCGACGCTGGACAGCGTGTTCAGGATTGCAGTCAACCCGACTGCGGGCAGCGCGGCGACTACAAAGGCAATACCGAACACTGCAATCGGATGCGCCCTGATAACGCCGAACGCGCGCGCGAGGACGCGGCCGATCGACATCGTTCGCTCCTCGTACTGAACCGCTGTCGCCATCATTCCCCCGTTTCGCCGAAGCTGGCGAAGCGGGTGCGGGTTGTCCAGCACTTGGGACGTTGCGCGTGGGCGCGCTTCGGATAAGGTCGGGTGCGAGAAGGGGTCGCGGATACCGGGGGTTATGTGAGCGCGGGGAACGTCCAGCGGGCGGCGGCGGAGGCCGATCGCTTCGAAGCGGCGCACCGTGCGCTGCGTGAGGACGCGTCGATCCAGTTCGTGCTGACCCGCGCCAAGCCGCCGCCGGAGCCGCCGGAATGGTTGCGCGCGCTCGGGCGGTTGCTGAGGGACGCGCTCGCGCCCGTCGGTCGGTTCTTTCGCTGGCTCAGCAGCTTCATGCCGGACGCGCCTTATGCCCGCATCATCCTGTGGACGGTGATCGCGCTCGCCGCGGCGGCGCTGCTCGCGAGGGTGTATGAGCGGGTGCGGCACGGCGAGTGGCGGCTGCCGCAGCGGCGCACGTCTCGCACCGCCACGGCGGTCGACACGGCCGACGAGGAGGAATGGGCGCCGGACGCCGCGCCGGTGCGGGCGTGGCTCGCCGAGGCGGACGCGCTGGCTGCCGCGGGGCGGTTCGCCGAGGCGGTCCACCTGCTGCTGTTCCGGTCGGTCGAGGATATCGCACGGCGTCGGCCCGCCGTCGTGCGGCCCGCGCTGACCAGCCGCGAACTCGCCGCTGCGCCCGGCATGCCCGCGTCGGCGCGCGCGCTGTTCGCGCGGATCGCCCGGAGCGTCGAGGCAAGCCTGTTCGGCGGACGCGCGGTCGACGCCGAAGGCTGGGCCGAGGCGCGCGCGGCCTATGCCGACTTCGCGTTGCCGGGGGCGTGGAAGGCGTGAGCGACCTCGCCATCGGTTCGCGCGACGACGGCGAAGGCGCGTTCCGGCCGCGCACGGTCGCGCTGATGATCGCGCTGGGGCTGATCGGCTTCGTAGGGATGCTGGTGATCGCGGCCTATGCGCCCGACCTCCGTTCCGGGCGCAACGGCGGCGCGCACGCCTTGTCTAACGCAGCGACCGGCTATGCGGGACTCGTCGCGCTGGCGGAGGCGACCGGGCGCAATCCGCGGATCATCCGCGACAAGCGGCTGCTCGACGCCGACGAGCTGGTGGTGCTGACGCCCGAGAGCGGGTTCACCGACATGACGGAGGCGTTAGCGCAGCGGACCGACAAGCCGACGCTGGTGATCCTCCCGAAATGGGCGACCGAGCGCGACGAGGATCGCAGCGGCTGGGTGAACTTCGTCGGATTGGCCGGGCGCGCCAACGCCGAGCGGGTGCTGGCCCCCGCCGACAAGCTGAAGGTGGAGATCGTCCGCGGCGGCGGACGGCCGCTGATCCAGCATGTCGGAGCCGAATTCGGGCTTTCGTTCCGCGCGCCGCGCCCGTTGCAGACCTTCGGCGGCGAGGGGGTCGTGCCGCTGATCACCGACCGCGACAACCGGGTGGTGCTGGGGCGGCTCGGCGACCGGCCGGTGTACGTGCTGTCGGACCCGGATCTGCTCGACAATCGCGGGATGGCGACCGCGGAGGGCGCGCGCGCGGCGCTGGCGATGCTGGACTACCTTCAGCCCAACGACGCCGAGGCGGTGTGGTTCGACGTGACGCTCAACGGGCTGGGGCATGCGTCCAGTCCGTTGAAGCTCGCGTTTTCAGCCCCGTTCCTGGCGATGACGCTGGCGCTGGGCGCGGTGCTGCTGCTCGTCGGGTGGCAGGCGACGGCGCGATTCGGGCCGCCGCGTCTCCGGACGCGCGCGATCGCGTTCGGCAAGGCGGCGCTGGTCGACAATGCCGCGGCGCTGGTGCGACGGGCGGGGCGTGAGGCGACGCTGGGCGGGCGCTACGCCCAACTTGTCCGCGAGCGCGCGGCGGCGGCCTTCGGCGCGCCTGCGCGGCTGCGCGACGCGGCGCTCGACCAGTATCTCGACCGGCTGCGGAGGCGAGGGCGGTTCAGCGATCTCGCCGCGGCCGCGATGCAAGCACAGGACCGCCGCGCGCTGGCCGACGCCGCGCGGGCGCTCCACGACTGGATGGGGGAGACGAAGCGGTGACCGTGGACGACGTAAAGGCGCTGGGCGACACGATCAGGGCGGAGATCGGCAAGGCGGTGGTCGGGCAGGAGGCGACCGTCGACATGATGCTGGTCGCGCTGTTCGCGGGCGGGCACATCCTGCTGGAGGGGCCGCCGGGGACCGCCAAGACCCTGGTGGCGCACAGCTTCGCGCGCGTCGTCGGCCTCGGGTTCCGGCGCATCCAGTTCACGCCGGATCTGATGCCGGGCGACATCATCGGCGCGAACCTGTTCAACTTTCAGACGTCGTCCTTCACGCTGACGCGGGGACCGATCTTCACCGACCTGCTGCTCGCCGACGAGATCAACCGGACCCCGCCCAAGA
>SXHP01000146.1 GCA_005773165.1 Sphingomonadales bacterium
AGCTACGAGGGCACCAACGGCATCCAGGCGGCGGACCTGGTCGGCCGCAAGCTCTCGCTCGATAACGGCGGCGCGTTCGCCGCGCTGATCGCCGACATCCGCGCCGATGCGGCCGACGCGCGCCTCGCCGCTGTGGTCGACGCGTGCGAGAGCGTCGGCCGCCGCCTTCAGACCGCCGACGCTGACGACAAGCTCGCCGCGAGCTACCCGTTCCTCACCATGCTCTCGGTCGCGACCTGCGCCTGGCTGCTCGCGCGCGAAGCCGCGGCGCTGACCGGCGACGACGATTGGGCGCAGGTGAAGCGCGCCGCCGTCCGATTCTACCTCGAACAGGTCGTTCCCGAAGCGCTGGGTTTGCAGGCCGCCGCGACCGCCGACGCCAGCGTCCTCTACGCGATCCCCGCGGAGGCGTTCGCGGCCTGATGTTCGACCTCGACGCCTATCTTCAGCGCATCCGCATGCCCGCGCGCCCGACGCTCGACGCGGCGGGGCTGCAGCGGTTGCAGCTGTCGCACCGGCTCGCGATCCCGTTCGAGAACCTCGACATCTGGCTCGGCCGCGGCGTGGCGATCGACAGCGACGCGGTGTTCGCCAAGCTGGTGACCGCCAACCGCGGGGGCTATTGCTTCGAGCACAACCGCCTGTTCCTCGACGCGCTCGCCGCGCTCGGTTTCGCCGCCGAACCTCTGCTCGCGCGCGTCTGGCTCGGCGCGACCGAAGTCCCGCCGCTCACCCACACCTTCTCGCGCGTGATGATCGACGGGCAGGCGTGGATCGCCGACACCGGCTTCGGCGGCAGCTACGTGCCCCCGATGCCGCTCGCCGACGGCGCGGAGGCGACCGCTCCGGACGGGGCCCGCTTCCTGCTGGAGCGGGACGACGCGGGCTGGATGCTGCTGCGCGACGGCGACCCCCTCACCACCGACGGCCGCGGCGGCGGCGCGGGGTGGCAGCCGCAATACGCCTTCGCCGGCGACACCGCCTGCGCCGCCGACCTGGCGATGGGCAATCACTGGTGCGCGACCGCGCCGACAAGCCGCTTCACGCTGCACCGCGTCGTCAGCATCATCCTGCCCCACGGCTTCGCGACGCTGACCGACCGGACCTATCGACGCAAGGCGGGCGACACCGCGACCGAGGACCTCATCACCGACCCCCGGGTCTACCGCATGCGGCTAAGCATGATGTTCGGTATCGACCTGAGCGCGGACGAGGTCGCGCGGGTGTTTCCTGCCGAGTGAATCGAATGTCGCTGGATGGAAGGACTGCCGCCCGCCAAACTTCCTCCGTCACGCCGGACTTGTTCCGGGGTCCAGCGTGCGGCAGGCGATGCGATTAGAGGCCTAGCTTCTCGCTCGCCGAACCCTGGACCCCGGCACAAGCCTGTCCCGAGCTTCGCCGAGGGGGCCGGGGTGACAGATGGCCGTAAGAAACGGGTAGGAACTTAACCCGCTTCCCGCTCCAGCAGCTCCCCCGCGTCGAGCCCGAGCAACGCGATATGATCCCGGATCCGCGGCCATTGCGTGTTCACGAACATATCGCGCTCCGCCACCCGCAGCCGCTCCGCCGCGCCCGGCAGCACGAACATGCCGACCCCGCGGCGGACCTCGACATAGCCCTCGTCCTGGAAGCTCTGATACGCCTTGGCGACCGTCAACGGGTTCGCACCATGCTCCGCGGCGAGCGCGCGAACCGAGGGAAGCTGGTCCCCCGCGCCATAGTCCCCGCGCAGGATCGCGGCCGAAATCCCGCCGCGCAGGCGGATGTAGACCGGGCTGTCCTCGCTGTTGAGCGCTGTCATGGTGTTATCATACACCACATGGGGTACGAGTCGAGTCCCTAGCGTGGCCAATACGACACGACCCTGTCCGATTCCGGACGCGGCCGCTCGTCGAGCGAGCGTGACGGCGTGCCGAGAAACAGGAATCCGGCGATACGCTCGTGCGCTCCCCCGAACGCATCCCGCACCGCGTCGGAGTACGCGGGCCAACCGGTCAGCCAGCCGCCCGCAAAGCCGTGCGCATGCGCCGCGTGCAGGAGGTTCATGCACGCCGCCCCCGCCGACAGCTCCTGTTCCCACAGCGGGATGTGGCTTTCCGCGCGCGGGCTCGACAGCACCACGACAAGCGCGGGGGCCTGCCGCGCGAACTGGTCCATCGCCTCCAGCTCCAGGCGCTTCGCCTCCGGCTTCTCCGCCCGGTAGGCGCCGACGATCAGCGCCGACAGCGCGTCGCGGTCCTCGACCACCACGAACCGCCAGGGCGCGAGCGTGCCGTGGTCGGGCGTCCGCGCCGCCACCTGCAGGATCGCGGCGAGCTGCGCCGGGTCGGGCGCGGGCGCGACCAGATCGCGCGGCTTGCCCGAACGGCGCGTGGCGAGGGCGGAGAGCGGGGAGGACAGGTCGTTGAACATGGCGCGGCTGATAGGCCGTGCGTATTTACAGCGCCAGCTTTGCCGCTAGTCTCCGCTGCAACCAGTCCCGCGTCGCCAGGAGCCGCCCCCTTGCCCATCATTCCGACCATCGCCCTCGGCTTTCTGGCGCTGCTGCTCGCCGGGGGCGGCTATGCGGCGACGACCAAGAGCCCGGAGGTCTTCGGGCATCCCAAGGGACTCTACGTCCTGTTCTTCGCCGAAATGTGGGAGCGATTTTCCTTTTACGGCATGCGCGCGCTGCTGATCTTCTACCTGACCAAGCACTGGCTGTTCGACGACGGCAAATCGAACCTGATCTACGGCGCGTATCTGTCGCTGGTCTACATCACGCCGGTGCTCGGCGGATATCTGGCGGATCGTTACCTGGGGCAGCGCAAGGCGGTGCAGTTCGGCGCGGTGCTGCTGACGATCGGGCACGGGCTGATGGCGTTCGAGGGCACCGGCGGCCAGTCCGATCCGACGATCAACATGTTCTGGTTGGCGCTGGCGGTGATCATCGTCGGCTCGGGATTTCTGAAAGCCAACATTTCGGTCATCGTCGGCCAGCTCTATCCGCGCACCGACGTCCGTCGCGACGGCGCGTACACCATCTTCTACATCGGCATCAACACGGGCGCGGCGCTGGGCGTGATTCTGGCGGGGTGGCTGGGCGAGACCTACGGCTGGGGCTACGGCTTCGGCGCGGCGGGGATCGGCATGCTGCTCGGCCTGATCGTCTTCGTGCTAGGACGCCCGTTGCTGCTCGGCCGCGGCGAAGCGCCCGCGCCCTTGTCGAAGTCTCGGGAATGGTCGCTTTACGGGATCGGCGTCGCGTCGGTCGCCGTGATGTGGGCGCTGATCCAGTATCAGGGCGTCATCCAGAACCTGCTGATCGTCTCCGGAGTCGGGCTGCTCGGCTATGTCCTGTGGTCGTCGTTGAAGCTGGAGCCCCACGCCCGCGACCGGATGTTCGTGGTGCTGTTCCTGATCGCCCTGAACCCGGTGTTCTGGGGATTGTTCGAACAGGCGGGCGGGTCCTTGAACCTCTACACCGACCGCTACGTCGACCGCGGCGGGGTGCCCGCGTCCTTGTTCCAGTCGATCAACTCGATCTACATAATCCTGCTCGGCCCCGTCTTCGCCGCGCTCTGGGTGATGCTCGGCCGCCGCGGGTGGGAGCCCGCGACGCCCGCCAAGTTCGGGCTTGCGCTGGCGCAGGTCGGGCTGTCGTTCCTGGTCTTCGTCTGGGGCGCGCAGTCGGTCGGGCCGGAGGTCGCGACCCCGGTGTTGTTCGTGTTCCTGATCGACTTGTTCCAGACCACCGGCGAGCTCGGCCTGTCGCCGGTCGGCCTGTCGGCGATGAACCGCCTCGCGCCGCGCCACCTCGCATCGCTGATCATGGGCGCGTGGTTCTATATGACCGCGGTCGGCAATTTCGTCGCGGGCAAGATCGGCGAGGCGACCGGCGGCGAAGGCGGCGAGATGACCAAGGAGGGGACGCTCCAGGTCTATTCGACGATCGGCTGGTGGACGATCGGCATCGCGGTCGCGGTGCTGGCGGTTAGCCCGCTGATCAAGCGGCTGATGCACCTCGACACGCTCCGCGACGACGCGGACCACGCGATGGCGGGGGAGGCGGAGCTGGCGGAGCCGCAGGCGGCGGGCGTTCGGACTGCGGGGGAGACGCGGTAGAGGGTTCACGCGAAGGCGCGGAGGCGCGAAGAAGGTTTGTTCGCGCAGAGGCGCAGGGGCGCGGAGGCGCGGAGAAGAGATAGATTAGGCCTGCGGCGCTCGGGACGTTCGAGCCCGTCAGGGCTCTATAACCGTTGCTCGCGACTGGCAGGTCGACAGCCGTCCAAGGCGCGACACCTCCGCGTCTTCGCGCCTTCGCCTGAACTCACCCCTCCGCCAACACCGCATCCGCCTCGTCCCGCGCCACCGGCCCGCTCCGCGCCGAGACCGTTGTCGTCACCGCCAGGTCCATCGTCACGTTGCCCAGCGTCCGGACGATGTCGGGCAAGGTCTCCACCGCGACCAGCAGCCCGAGCGGCGCGACCGGCACGCCGAACACCGCGTTGATCGGCGCGATCGCGCTGATGAAGCTCACCTGCCCGGGCAGGCTCACCGACCCCAGCGAGGTCAGCATCGCGACCACCGTCGCCGCCGCCAGCGTCGCCGCGCCGATCGGCGCCCCGAACCAGGTCGCGACATAGATCGCGACCGCCAGGTTCATCGCAGGTCCGGTCGCGCGCATCATTACCACCGCGAGCGGCAGCACGACGCCCCCGGTCGCGGCGGGCACGTCCAGCTCCTCCGCCTTTTTCAGCATGACCGGCAGGCAGGCGAGGCTCGACTGGGTGCTCACCGCCACCGCCTGCGCCGGCAGCGCCGCGCGGCCGAAGCGCACCAGGCCGATGCGTCCGCCGATCATCGCCACCGGATAGGCGAGCAAGGTCACCACCACGCCCACCGCCGACACGATCAGGATGTAATGGACCAGCGCCCCGAATGCCGCGCTCCCCGCGCGCGCGCCGACGGTCAGCGCCAACGCGAACACCCCGACCGGCGCGGCCCAGATGATCCAATTGACCATCACCAGCACCGTGTCGCGCAACGCTTCGAAGAACCGGGTCAGCGCCACGCGCCGCTCGGCCTCGATCCGGGTCAGCGCGAACGCGAACAGCAAAGTGAAGATGATCAGCGACAGGAACGCGCTGTTCGCCGCCGCCGCGACGACATTGGTCGGCACCAGCCCGGTGAAGAACGCCAGCAGTCCGGGCGGATCTGCGGCGGCGGGCGCGCCGATCAGCGCGGCGCGCAGGGCCGCCGCCGAATCGACCGGCAGCGGCGCGAGGCGGAGCAGCAGCGGGGTCAGGAACGCCGCCAACACCGCGCTCAGACCCATGATCGTCAGGATGACCGCGATCGCGCGCGCCGCGATCCGCCCGGCGCGCACGGCTTGCGCGGTCGCCGCGATGCCGGTGACGAGCAGCGACACGACCAGCGGGATGATCGTCATCTGCAGGGCGTTGAGCCACGCGGTCCCGATCGGCTCCGCGCCGAGCAGCACGCCGGGCACCGCGGACGGCGCCTGCGCGGCGAGCAGCACGCCGAGCGCCAAGCCGACGACGAGCGAGAGAAGAATTCGGGTAGGCTGCGACATGCTCGCGATTTTCCACAGTTGACGCTATCTGGCGGCGCATAGCGGACGGGAACGAAACACGCATGGCAAGGAAATATTTCGGCACCGACGGCATCCGCGGGCTGACCAACACCGGCGCGATGACCGCGGCGATGGCGATGAAGGTCGGGATGGCGGCGGGCGCGTACTTCCTCCGCGGCGACCACCGCCACCGCGTTGGTGGC
>SXHP01000013.1 GCA_005773165.1 Sphingomonadales bacterium
AGCGGATCAGCCGCCGATGGTGTCCGCAAATGACCAGCTCTAGGAGCGACAATCGGGCCATAAAGCTGCCGGGGTTAGCGCGAAAGCAGCCATCAAGCTGCCCACAAGACCAGAACGTCCCAGTGATCTGAGTGCCCATCGCTTTCATGCCGGGTGCGCCAGACTCTCCACCGGCTGCAATGCTTTCGTTGAAGGTCGCGGGCCGTTTGCCCGCAGCGGTCACGTGTCGAACGCGGTCAGGATGGGGCACGGACCCGCGCCCTCGGACGAGCAGCGATCCGCGAGCCGGCCGAGCGCGGCCCGGGCGTGTCGCAGCTCGGCGATCCTCTCGTCGAGCACGGCGATGCGGGTTCGCGCCAGTTCCCTCGCCCGCGCCCGATCGTCCGTCGTATGGAGCGCCAGCAGCTCGGCGATCTCTTCGAGCGTGAAGCCCGCGGTCTGAGCCGCTCTGATGAAGCGCAGCCGCCGAAGGTCGTCCACGCCGTAGCGACGCACGCCGCCGGTCAGGCCGGAGCGCATCGGCCGCTCGGGCTCGAACATCAGCCCGCGGCGTTGGTAGTAGCGCACCGTCTCGACGCCGACGCCGCCTTCGCGCGCGAGCTTCGCGATCGTCATCGTCGACACGGCTTGACTCCGTACCATGGTACGGACGCTATGTGGCAGGGCGTACACGTAACAACAAGAAGGCGCCGACATGAGCACCCCCTCCAGCAAGACGGCCGTGCTCCACCGCATGGTGACGCCGGGCCACACCTGTCCCTACGGCCTGAAGGCGATAGACCTGCTGAAGCGCCGGGGCTTCACGGTCGAGGATCACTGGCTGAAGACGCGCGAGGAGACGGACGCGTTCAAGGCCGAGCACGGCGTGAAGACCACGCCGCAAGTGTTCATCGGCGGCGAGCGGGTGGGCGGCTACGACGCCCTTCGGCGCCGCTTCGGCCTCCGTGTCGCCGAGCCTGGCGCGACGAGCTACCGCCCGGTTGTGGCGGTGTTCGGGATCACCGCGCTGATGGCGATGGCGGCGAGCCACGCGGCGATCGGCGCGCCCTTCACCTTGCGCGCGGCCGAGTGGTTCATCGCGTTCAGCATGTGCGTGCTTGCGATTCTCAAGCTCCAGGATGTCGAGCGCTTCTCGACCATGTTCCTGAACTACGACCTTCTCGCCAAACGTTGGCTGCCTTACGGGACGATCTACCCGTTCGCGGAAGCGCTCGCGGGCGTTTTGATGATCGCCGGTGCGCTGACCTGGCTGTCGATCTCCATCGCGCTGTTCATCGGGACGATCGGAGCCGTGTCGGTGTTCAAGGCGGTCTACGTCGATAAGCGCGAGCTCAAGTGCGCGTGTGTCGGGGGCGCGAGCAACGTGCCATTGGGCTTCGTCTCGCTGACCGAGAACGTGATGATGGTCGCTATGGCGGTCTGGATGTTGTTCGGCGGCTCGACGCTGCACGGGGCGAGGATGTGATGCCAATCGGCCGCAACCCGCGGCGGCGAAACGGCTTTGTCGGTTGCCGGGAGAAGATTCAGTCCCTACGTCCCCGACAGATGCCGTCCCGCTTGCTCCTTCGTGTCCTGCTGCTGGTCGCGCTTGTCGTCGCGCCGCTCAGCATGATGCGCGGGCATGCGGCGATGGCGAAGCCGACGAGCGCGGCGGAGAGCGGCCACCAGGCGGCGATGCCGGGTGGCGACGGCCATTGTTCCGACATGGGTGACCAGGACGGTCGTGGCATGGACGCGGCGATCGATTGCATGGTCGCCTGCGCGGGCATGCTGCCGCAGACGCCGGCGGTTCGGGACGCGAGCCTCGTCGTGTCCGCGCCCGCTCGCGCCGCCGTCGCGGTCGCGCGCCACGGCTTGAACCCGGCCGCCGACCCGCCCCCTCCCCGACTGGCCTGACGATCCGGCGAGCACGCGCTCGCACTGTTCGATCTTGTCAGGAGAATTCCCATGAAGACCTTGTTCATCGCCGCGACGGCGCTCGCCTTCGCGACGCCCCTCGCCGCCCAGAGCCCCGCGCAGTCCCTTCAGGGGCACGCGCCGCACCACGGGCATCACCAAGCCGCCCCGTCTCAGGCCGCCGATCACGCCGGGCACGCTCAGCATCAGAAGCACGGCCAGTCCGGCGCCGACCACAGCAAGCATGCGAACTGCTGCGGAGACGCCAATAAGAACGGCAAGATGGAGTGTTGCGACGGCGCGCAAGCGGCTCAGCGGCCCTGCTGCGCCGGCCATGGGCACGGCAAGCAGGACCGACCGGCTCAGCCTTCCAACCAGTAGCGGCTCGGGCGAGGGCGGTTCCGATGACCGCCCTCGTATCCGCCACGACGCCCGCGCCAGCGCGGCTGCAAAGGACGACCATGCACGAAAGTTTCGCCTTGGATCGGCGAGCCATGCTGCGCGGGGCCGCGTTCGGCGGGCTCGGCGTGGGGCTCACCAACGCCTTTCCCGCCTGGGCGCAGAGCGGCTCTCCCGGCCTCCGCGCCGACCGGCCCGCCTTGACCGGCGAGGACATCCGCCTCCGTGTCGGGCACAGCATGTTCGAGGTGGGCGGGCGCTCCGGCCATGCGATCACCATCAACGGCGTGCTGCCCGCCCCGCTGATCCGCCTGCGCGAAGGCCAGAATGTACGGCTGCACGTCGAGAACACGCTCGACGAGGACACGTCGATCCACTGGCATGGGCTCATCCTGCCGTTCCACATGGACGGGGTCCCCGGCATCTCCTTCCCCGGCATCATGCCGCGGACGACCTTCACCTATGAATTCCCGGTCAAGCAGCACGGCACCTATTGGTATCACTCGCACTCCGGACTGCAGGAACAGATGGGCCATTACGGCCCGCTGGTGATCGATGCCGCGGGAGCCGAACCCGCGCCCTACGATCGCGAGCACGTGGTCGTGCTGAGCGACTGGACCTTCATGCACCCGCACCAGGTAATGGCGAAGGTCAAGAACGAGGGCGGCTACTTCAATCGCCAGAAACAGACCCTGGGTCCGCGCGGTCCGGAGAACCGGATGAGCGCGGCGGAGCGCGCGATGTGGGGCCGCATGCGCATGGATCCGACCGACATCGCCGACGTGACGGCCATGACCTACACTTATCTCATCAACGGGCACGGGCCGCAGGAGAATTGGACCGGGCTGTTCCGCCCCGGCGAGCGCGTGCGGCTCCGCATCATCAACGCCTCCGCCATGACGATCTTCAACGTGCGCATCCCGGGCTTGCCAATGACGATCGTGCAGGCGGACGGCACGCCTGTGCGCCCGGTCGAGACCGACGAGTTCCAGATCTCGGTCGCCGAGACGTACGACGCGATCGTCACGCCTGCCGAGGACCGGGCTTATGCGCTGGTCGCCGAGTCGATCGACCGCTCAGGGCTGTGCCGGGCGACGCTGGCGCCCCGTCTTGGGATGGTCGCGCCCGTGCCGTCCCTCCGCCCGCGCCCGACGCTCGGCCTGAAGGACATGGGCATGGGCGGAGCCGGCCAAGGTCACGGCCATGCGCAGCATGGCGGAGAGGCGGGCGGAGGCGGCATGAACCACAGCATGCGCGACAAGTCGCTTGTCCCGCCGACCGTCAAGGTCGGTGTCGGCGTCGACATGATCGCGCCGATGCCGGTCGACCGCACCGGCGACCGGCCGCTGGGGCTCGAGAACGAGCCGCACCGGGTGCTGACCTATCACGACCTCGCGCCGCTTGCGCCGTTCCACGACCAACGCCCGCCGACGCGCAGCGTCGACATCCACCTGACCGGCAACATGGAGCGGTTCATGTGGTCGTTCGACGGCAAGAAGCTGAACGAGGGGGCCGAGCCGATCCGCTTCGAGCGGAACGAGCGAGTGCGGGTGAACCTCATCAACAATTCGATGATGAACCACCCGATCCACATTCACGGGCACTTCTTCGAGCTGGTGACCGGGATGCCGCACGGAAACCCGGTCAAGCACACGGTCAACGTCATGCCGGGCGGAAAGGCGAGCTTCGACCTGACCGCGGACACGCCGGGCGACTGGGCGTTCCACTGCCACCTGCTCTATCACATGCACGCCGGCATGATGAACGTGGTCAAGGTGCGTCCGATGGACGACACGGCGACGACGGAGGGCTCGCAATGATCCGCGCTCTTGTGCTGGCGGCTGCCTCGCTGCTCGGTCCGACTGTGCCAGCGCTCGCCCAGCATGCGGGTCATGGAGCGCCCGTGGCGTCGCAAGCTCCCGGCGGCGACGATCCGTCGTGTCCGGCGGAACACGCCGTCATGGGGCATTGCACGCCGCAGACGACGGAGCGCACGGGTCCGCCCCGACCCGCCGCCGCGCTTCCATCGAACCCGCACGCCCACCACGACATGACCGCGCCGCGCGCAAGCCCGCCGACCGAGAACCGGCCGGACGCGCCCTCATCGGAGATCGATGCTTCATGCTCCCCGGAGCACGCGGCGATGGGCCATTGCACGCCGAAGGCGGGCGCCGCGAGCGCGGCCCCGACCGTCGCGCCGCCCCCGCCCGCGGCGCTGTCGGGCCCCGAGCACGCGGCGGACCTCGTTTGGAATCCGCAGATAATGGCGCAGAAACGCCGGGCGCGGCTGATCGCCGAGCACGGCGGGTACACCGGCCACATGGTGCTGCTGGACCGGACCGAAGCCCGATCGCGCGACGGCGGCGACGGCTACGCCTGGGATTGGGAGGGATGGTACGGCGGCGATTACAACCGTTTGTGGGTCAAGACGGAGGGCGAAGCCGGGTTCGGCGAACCGATCCAAACCGCAGAAGCGCAGGCGCTGTTCAGCCGCGCTATCAGCCCCTGGTTCAATCTCCAGACCGGTGTCCGCTACGATCTTCGCCCCAAGCTCGACCGCGCGCACCTTGTTCTCGGCGTCCAGGGTCTCGCGCCGTATTGGTTCGAGATCGACGCCGCCGCCTTTCTGTCGGACAAGGGCGATCTGACCGCCCGCATCGAAGCGGAATATGATCAGCGCATCACCAACCGGCTGATCCTGCAGCCGCGCGTCGAGATCGATTTGGCTGCCCGAGATGTTCCCGAGACCGCGACGGGCGCGGGCCTGTCGTCGGTCGAGGCGGGCCTCCGCCTGCGCTACGAGATCAAGCGCGAGTTCGCGCCATATTTCGGTGTGCAGTACGAGCGCGCATTCGGCGACACCGCGAAGTTCGCCAGGGCCGCGGGCGAAGACGTCGGCGGCTGGAGCTTTCTCGTCGGCCTGCGGTCGTGGTTCTGAACTTCAGCGACAGGGCACGCACCGCGCCGCCTCTACGCTGCTGACTGGCCACGGCGGCGCTCGGTCGCGGTCAGGCGACAAGCGCGGCGGGCAGCGCCTGCCAGACGATCGCGACCGCCGCCAGCAGGCACATGAGCCGCGCGGCGCCGCTCCAGAAGCGGTGCAGCGCGGAGCCCGCCGCACCGGGCGACACCGCCGCCGCGCGCCAGGCGGCGAGCGCGGTGATCGCGAGCGCGACGAGCGTGAGCCCGGCGATGACGGCGCGCGAGGTGACGCCCGCCGCAGGATAAAATGTCAGCTCCAGGCTCGCCGCGGCGTAGACGAGGCAGAAATGCGCGAACCAGAGGCTCGGCCCGGCGAGCAGGATCATCCACCGGGCGACGGTCGTGCTCATCGCCCGACCGCAAGCGCGAACAGGCCGACCGTCGCCAGCCCGACCAGCGCCTGAACCGTCGCATAGCTCCAGAGCAGCAGCAGGCACTCGATCCCAAGCCGCCGCGCGCGGCTGACCCGCCCCGCCCGCGCGCGCAGCCCCATGAACAGCGCGTAGAGCAGCAGCACGCCGACGAGCTCACCGTTCAGCAGCGTGAACTGATAGACCGCCGCGCCGTAGCTGCTTTCCGTCGGCCAGACGCTGGCTTGCGTGTACGTCCAGATCTCGGCGGCGAAGGCCCCGGCAAGGAGCAGCGCCCCCGCCCCCAGGCAAGCGATCGTCGGCCAGCGGCGGTCGAGCGTGCGCCACGACGCCCCCGCTGCGGCCAGACTCGCCAGATAGAGCCCCGCAGGAAGGAGCAGCCCCCACCCGGGCTGCCCAACCCCCGGCGGCGGCCATGCGGTAGGTCTGCCGCTCCACAGCAGCACGAAGCCGAAGAGCGCGGAGGCGAAGATCATCCCCAGCACGACGATCAGCACCGCCGTCGCCCAGACCGCGTGGCTACGCGCGCCGGTCATGTACACGGGCAGGATCAGTCCGCCGCCGACGTCGACCGGGGCGTGGTCGGGCCCCTTGTCCATCTCGTCCATCCAGCGGAATACGGACACGATCGCCAGCGCCCCGAAGGCGAAGGCGAGCCAATAGGCCTTGACCGTCAGAAGCAGGAAGAACCCTGCGGTGCCCACCGCCGCCCAGACGTGCCACCAGCCGTCGGTCGCCACCACCAAAAGGTATTGCGGGGTCGCGGTGATCGAGCTGGTGATCAGCGTCTCGCGCCGCCCGGTCGCGGCGTTGGGGAGGAACCAATGCCCCTTCTCGACATCGTCGGCGAGTTCGGGCTCGTCCCAGATCGGGTTGAGCGACTTCACCACCGGGATCGACCGCGCGGCATAATCGCCGGTGGGCAGCCATTCGAGCGTGCCGCCGCCGTACGGATTGGGCGCGCTCTCGTTTTCGCCGATACGGAAACGCCGCACGAGGTCGTAGAAGAACACCGCGAACCCCGCCGCGAGCACCAGCGATCCCGCCGTCGCGATCAGATTGACGGTCTGGAGCCCCTGCTCGGGCAGGTACGTGTAGACGCGGCGCGGCATCCCCATGAACCCGGTCCAGTGCATCACCAGAAAGGTCAGGTGCATGCCGGTGAAGATCAGCCAGAACGCCCATTTGCCCAGCCGGTCGTCGAGCGGCTGCGAACTCGCCATCGGCGTCCAATAATAGACTGCGCCGATCAGCGGAAACACCATGCCCCCCATCAGCACGTAATGGAGGTGCGCGACGACGAAATAGCTGTCGGTCAGTTGCAGGTCGA
>SXHP01000014.1 GCA_005773165.1 Sphingomonadales bacterium
CCTGGTGGGCGATCTGTTCAAGGTCGTGCCGGAGCTGACGGAAAAGCTGTAATCGTTGACGGGAGAGGCGCTGCGCTTTGGCAGCGTCGTCATCCTCAATCGTCAGGAGCGTCGCGGGCTCCAAGTAGTCCGCCAGCCTCCGGACCTTCGATGGCGAGCTTGGGAGGCGCGGTCCTGACCCGCTTCTCCACCAGCTTGATGTGCTCGTCGGCCGGGATGTGCTCCGGCATCGTTCCGCCGATCTTGGCGATAGCGGACCGAACCTCGCGGCCGACGGAGTAATGCGCATCAATTGCGCGCTGCTCACCACGTATGCCTTCGCGTGCCAGCTTGTCACGCGCCTGGGTCATCCGGAACTGGTTCGCCGCAAGCTCGGTGGCGTTCATACGATCCATCAGACTGTCGCGTGAATCGATTCCTTTCTTGGTCTTTATAGCTTCGACGCCTCGCCCGTCGTATAGGCCCTTGTAGCCCGCGTCGTGGAAGATGCCAAAACGCCGATCCGCTACGCCCGCCGTGCGCGCTGCCCCCGACAGGTTCTTGAACTCCTCGCTGACTTGTTTGCGCATCTCCAGCCGTTCGAGGTCCGCGGCATGCTCGTCGGACAGCTCCTGCCGTCGGGTTTGGATGGCGAAATACTTTTGAGCCTGCGCGATCGCAGGTTTGCGAGGGTCGCCGTTCTGCGCGATCAGGTAGCAAGCGAATCGCGATAGGTGGAAATCATCTACCTCGCGCTCGGCACCCTTGCCCGTGGGGATCATTTTGCCGGCGCCGGCAAAATGATAACTGCAAGCGTTTCCGGACTGTTCGCACGAGGTCATCGCTCGCCGAATCGCATCTTCGAACCGGCGCCACTGGCTATAACCAAGCAGCAATTGCAGGTCGCGCGCGCTCCAAAAATCTGCACCATGTTTGTTGGTACGGCGCAGTTCTTCAAAGGTCGGCGGATGGGCAGGAAGGTCAGTCACCGCAACGATCCTCGGACTTGAACGGAGGAACATCTTAGCAACCCCTCGCCCCACGTCCAGCGGTTGCCTCACGTCACCAGCCGCTTCAGCACTTCCAGCCGGTCCGCCTCCGCCGCGGGCTTGTCCGTCCTGATCCGCGCGATCCTGGGAAAGCGCATCGCGAGGCCGGACTTGTGCCGGTTCGACAGGTGGATCGAATCGAACGCGATCTCGAGCACCATGGTTTTCTCCACCTCTCGGACCGGGCCGAAGCGGTTGAGGGTATGGTGGCGGACGAAGCGGTCGAGTTCGGCGATCTCCTGGTCGGTGATGCCCTGATACGCCTTGCCGACGGGGAGCAGCTCGCCGTTCTCGGTCCAGCAGCCGAAGGTGTAGTCTGAGTACCAGCTCGAACGCCTTCCATTACCCCGTTGCGCGTACATCATCACGCAGTCGGCGGTAAGGGGGTCCCGCTTCCATTTGTACCAGAGCGCCGCGCGCCTGCCCGCAACATAGGGCGAGTCGCGGCGCTTGAGCATCATGCCTTCGATCGCGGCGTCGCGGGCGCCCGCGCGGATCGCCTCCAGCGCGGTGAAGTTCTCCGCCTCGATCACCTGGCTGAGGTCGAACCGGTCGGGGTCGAGGCGCGGCACGAACGCCTCCAGCCGCTTGCGGCGCTCGGTCCACGGGAGCGCGCGCAGGTCCTCCGCGCCGTCGAACAGGATGTCGTAGAGGCGGACGAAGGCGGGGGCTTCGGCGAGCATCTTGGCCGACACCTGCTTGCGCCCCAAGCGCTGCTGGAGCGCGTTGAAGCTCGCCGCTCCCCCTCCTTCATCCAAGGCCCCGCCCTGGAACTCGCCCTTGACCAGCAGCTCGCCGTCGACGACGCTCGCGGTCGCGAAGGCGCTGGCGACGTCGGGGACGGCGGCGGTGACGTCGTCGCCGGTGCGGCTGTAGAGCCGGGTCTGGCCCGCCACGTGAACGATCTGGACGCGGATGCCGTCCCATTTCCACTCGGCCGCATAATCGGCGAGGTCGACGCGCAGGTCGTCGAGCGGGTGGGCGAGCATGAAGGGGCGGAAGACCGGCACGTCCGCGGCGGTCGGCTGCTCGCCCGTCCCCTCCGCCCAGGCGAACAGCGTGGGGTAAGGGGGCTTGAGGCCGTGCCAGACTTCCTCGACCGCCTCGACCTCGATCCCGAACGCCTGCGCCAGCGCGGTCTTGGCGAGCCGCGCCGAGACGCCGATGCGAAGCGAGCCCGTCGCCATCTTGAGCAGCGCGAACCGCTCCTCCGCGTCGAGGCGGTCGAGCAGCCCGGCGAGCACCGCGGGCGCGTCCGATCGCGACAGATGCGCGAGCGCGTCGACCGCGGCGGAGAGCGTCAGCGGCTCGGGCGTGACCGGCCCCTGCGGCTCGGGCCAGAGCAGAGCCACCGTCTCCGCGGTGTCGCCGACATAGTCGCGGCTCATCCGGAATAGCACCGGATCGACCCGCGCCTCGATCATAGCGCGGATCTGGGTCGGCTTGACGCCGGGCAGGTCGAGGTCCTCGGTCAGCGCCGCCATCGCCCAGCCGCGGTCAGGATCGGGCGTGACGCGGAGATAGTCGGCGATCAGCTTCAACTTCGCGTTGCGCGAGCGCGTGTAGATGAGCGAGTCGAGGAGCGCGGCGAAAGCGTGCATGACGAGGCAACGCTTGGGAGAAGCGACTCGCTCCCGCTAGGGGGTGCGGCATGGCGCATCGGCTGTTCCGCCTGGCCTTCTGGGGCCTGATCGCCGCGCTGGCATGCGCGGGGTTCGGCTATTGGTCGGCGACGCGGATGCCGGTGTTCCGAGAGGCGCGGGTCGCGCTGCCAGATTGGCCGGTGGGGGCTGCGCCGGTGACGGCGGCGCTGATCGGCGACGTTCATATCGGCGATGCGGTGACCAATGCGGAGCGGTTCGAGCGCATCGCCGGGGCGGTGGCGGCGCGGCGGCCCGACCTGGTCGTGCTCGCGGGCGACTTCATCGCCGGGCATGAGCGCGCGGACGCCGAGGCCGCGCCGGGGCTGTTGCCGGGGCTCCGGCGGCTGCGCGCCCCGCTGGGAGTCGTGGCGGTGCCGGGCAATCACGATCATTGGACCAACGTCGCCGCGGTCCGGCGGGTGCTCGGCCAGGCGGGGGTGACGGTGCTCGCCAACCGCGCGGTGCGGCGCGGGCCGCTCGCGCTCGGCGGCGTCGACGATCTGGCGACCCGCCATGCCGACGTGGCGCGGACGCTCGCGGCGATGCGCCGGGTCGGGGGCGCGGCGGTGCTGGTGTCGCACTCGCCCGACGTCGCTCCGGCGCTGGTGCGAGGGCTGGTGCTCGCGGGGCACACGCATTGCGGACAGGTGATTTTGCCGCTGTTCGGCGCGCCGGTCGATGTCGCGCATCCGCGCTACCGGTGCGGTATGGTGCGGGAAGGCGCGCGCACGGTGATCGTCACCGCGGGCACGGGGACCAGCGTGCTCCCGATCCGCTTCGGCGCGCCGCCCGACGTGTGGCTGGTGCGGGTCGGTCCCTAGGCCAGCCCGAGCGCCGACAGCCCCAGCGCCGCGCCGACCGCGACGAAGACGGCACCGATCGCGATGCGGAGCCGCCGCAGCGGCAGCCGCAGCCACGCCGCTTCGCCGAGGATCGCGGCGGGCGCGATCACCGCGAGGCTGCCGAGCGTCGCGCCGACCGCGGCGAACGCGGGTACGGGCGAACGCGCGGCGAGCGCAGCGACGATGAACTGGACGCCGTCGCCGAACGCCAGGATCAGGATGCCGAGCACGCTCGTCGCCGCGGCCCCGATCCGCCAGCCTTCGAGCCGGTCGGGCATCCTCGCCGTCAGCAAGCCGCCGCCGCCCTGCAGCAGCAACGCCAGCGCCAGCAGCAGAAGCTTGGCCTCGGGTGCGATCAGCGGCGCGAGCAGCGCTCCCGCGGCCGCCGCAAGTCCGCCTGCGACCGCCAGCGCCAGCGCGGCGCAGGCGATCACCAGCCACGGCCTGCGCCACCGATCGCTGAGGATCGCGGCGAGCCAGGCGGTGCGGTCGCCGATCTGCGCCCCGGCGGCCGCGACCAGCGCCGCCATCAGCGCGTCCATCGGATCAGTGCGCGATGCGGACCGCGCACGCGGCGGCGAAGGCGTCGCACGCCGCGACGTCCTGCCGCTCGTTCGACACCGCGTCGCGCAGGACGGAGAGCCAGCCGTGGAGCAGCGGGCCGTGCTCGCCGCGCGACAGCGCGAAGTCGAGATAATGCGCGACGGTCACCGCGGGGTTGAAGCCGTGGCGGTGCGCGATGGCGCGGATCGTGTCGACCTCGGGCGCGAGATCGCTCGCCCGCGCATAGGGCGCCCTGACGTCGAGCGCGGCGATCCGCGCCGCCAACTCCGCCCGCACCGCTTCCACATCCGTCAACTCGGTCATTGAAAACGCCCTCTCGCTACATGCCTGCATGGTGCGGCATAGGCGGTGAAGACGTGGTTAACGTTGCGCGCGCGGTTGACTTGGCGGCACGCCTGCGCCATGCGCCGCGGCTGATCCGAACGGCGGCAGGGCCTCCCTGCTGTCGCTTTCACGTATTCGAGAACACAGGAACCGGTCTCATGGCCAAGCCGACCACCGTCAAGATCAAGCTCGTCAGCTCCGCCGACACCGGCTTCTTCTATGTCACCAAGAAGAACCCGCGGACCAAGACCGAGAAGCTGTCCTTCAAGAAGTACGATCCCGTCGTGCGCAAGCATGTCGACTTCAAGGAAGCCAAGAGCAAGTCAGCCGCGCGTCGGCTGCGAATCGGCGTCAAGCCGCGTGGGGATGGCCCCGCGCGGCTTTTTTGCTGTGCGCGGGGTGCGGCGTCCGGCGCGCGGAAGTTGACACGAAGTGGACACTATCGCGCATGCCCAGCAAGGTTCGTCGGAGTGGAACGACGTCGTTCGCGAGCGCGAAAGGTCACACTGAAGTCACGCCGAGGAGCGACTGAGCGCTCGCCCGAAGTTGGCGAAGTTGCCGCATATCGCTGTTTTTTGCGCGACGAGAATCGCCGCTGGCGGGTTGCTGTCTGTACGGGTTTGAAAGAGCGGGCGGCGGTCTCGCGCCGAGTCGCGACGATCGTGGCACAGGCGGCGGGCTGTAGGACAGCGGCTTCTGCTCCCCTCCCTGAAAGGAAGGGGTTGGGGGTGGGTTGGCGAGCGCAGCGAAGCCGGTCTACGCTTCCGCATGCTTCGACGGATCGACCCTGTTCTGACCGCTCGCGCACGCGAGCTGCGCAACAATCCGACACCGGCGGAACGTGCGATATGGCAGCGGGTAAGCCGCTACCGACCGGCGTTCACGCGTCAGTTGGTAGTGGTCCCGTTTATCGTTGATCTAGCGTGTCGGCGGGCGCGGCTGGCGATCGAGCTCGACGGAAGCCAGCATCTCGATAGCATCGTGTACGACGAGTGCCGCAGCGCATTGTTGCGTCGTCAGGGCTGGACGGTGATCCGGCTTTGGAATTCGGACGTGCTGGGTAATCCCGACGGAGCGGCCGAGCATATCTTGGCGCGGGCCGCCGAGTGCCTCGGCGGAACCCACCCCCAACCCCTCCCTTTTAGGGAGGGGAGAAAGAAGGCTCCGGTTCGCTGAACAGCCGCTGCCCATCACGAATAGTCCACGCTGGCACGGCATGGGCGCAGCTCATGCCGTCAGTCGGCGCTAGACGCCGCTGGCCGGGCTCGTCGCCGAGACCCGATCAGCTGCGCTAATTGGCTGCGACGAGCCCCTGCACCGTATCCATGAACCGCTGCAGCCCGATCGGCTTAGACACATACGCCGACGCGCCCGCCGCGCGGATTCGTTCCTCGTCGTCGCGGCCAGCGTAGGCGGTGACGGCCATGACCGGGATGCCTTTCAGCTCGTCGTCGGCCTTCAGCTCCAGGATCAGGTCATAGCCGGTGACGTGCGGCATCTGGATGTCCATGACGATCAGGTCGGGTTGGAAGTCGCGCGCGCGCGCCACTGCCTCGCGCCCGTCGCGGACGGGTTCGGCCACATATTCGTGCGCCCGGAGGAGGTCGCAGAAAAGTTTGAGGTTCAGTTCGTTGTCCTCGACAACGAGCACCCTTTTTGCCACGCGGCCTCCGTTGACGGTAAGGATGATCGCTTAGGCAATGGCGCGTGCGGACACAAATGAAGACGCGACCGCGCTGGGCCTGCGTGCGCTGGTGTGGACGCTGGTCGAGCCGGACCGTGCGCTGCGGCTGCTGTCGGTGACCGGGCTCGACCCGCGCGACCTCCGCGCGCGGGCGGGCGAGCCTCAGGTGCTCGCCGCCGCGCTGGCGTTCCTCGAAGCGCATGAGCCCGATCTGATCGCCTGCGCGGCCGCGCTCGACGTGGCTCCCGACGCGCTGGTCCGCGCGCATCGCGAGCTGGAGGCCGCATGAGGCCGCTGCTGATCACCGATTGCGACGAAGTGCTGCTCCACATGGTCAAGCATTTCGGGACCTGGCTGGGCGAGGCGCATGCGATCGATTTCGAGCTGGGCGCGGGCGACTGGACCGACCGGATGCGCCGGCGCGACGACGGCGCGCCGCTGACGCCCGAGGAGATGTGGGAAAAGCTGGGCGGCTTCTTTCCCGCAGAGATGGCGAGGCAGACGCTGGTGCCGCACGCGCGCGAGGCGCTGGCGACGCTGAGCGAAGCCGCCGACATCGTCGTGCTGACCAACCTCCACGACGTGTGCCGGACGCCGAGGATCGAGCAGCTCGCCGCGTTCGGCATCCGCCACCGCGTGGAGTGCAATCAGGGCGGCAAGGGCGCGCCCGTCGCCAAGCTGGTCGCCGAATACGCCCCGAGCGTCACGGTGTTCGTCGACGATCTGCCCGTCCACCACGAATCGGTGTCGCGCCACGCGCCGGAGGTGCATCGGCTGCACATGGTGTCGGAGCCCGAACTCGCGCCGCACATCCCCGCCAGCCCCCATGCGCACGCGCGGATCGACGACTGGCCCCGCGCGCAGGCGTGGATCGCCGATCGCTTCGCCGCGGGCGTCCCCGCCGTCAGACAGGAAGAGACCGTATGACCGACCGTATCGACGCCAAGCTCGCCGAACTCGGGCTGACGCTGCCCGAGGCCGCGGCCCCCGTCGCCGCCTACGTCCCCGTCGTCGAGGCGGGCGGGCTGCTCCACCTGTCGGGGCAGTTGCCGTTCGTCGACGGCAAGCTGGTGACCGGGCGGCTGGGCGAGGACCTGACGCTGGAGCAGGGCCAGGAGGCGGCGCGGGCGTGCGGGCTGATGGTGGTCGCGCAATTGAAGAAGCATCTGGGCGATCTGTCGCGGGTCGGACGCGTCGTGAAGCTCGGGGTCTTCGTCAACTCGGCGGCGGGGTTCACCGATCAGCCCAAGGTGGCGAACGGGGCGTCCGAGCTGATGGCGGCGCTGTTCGGGGACGCCGGGCGGCATGCGCGGTCGGCCGTCGGGGTGCCGGTGCTGCCGCTGGGGGCGGCGGTCGAGGTGGATGCGATTGTGGCGGTGGCGGAGTGATATGCGCCTCTCCCCTCCCCTTCAGGGGAGGGGTTGGGGGTGGGGCGTGTCAGTCTCACCGAGCCTGTCGCTTGCGGACAGTCCCCACCCCAACCCCTCCCCTGAAGGGGAGGGGCTTGCTGGTTGACAGATGAGCCCCGTCACCGCGCGCCTGGCCGACGGCGTTTCCGCGATCCCCGCCGCCGAATGGGACGCCTGCGCCGGCGCGGGCAACCCCTTCGTCGGCCACGCCTTCCTCGCCGCGCTCGAGGATTCCGCCAGCGTCGGCGCGCGCTCGGGGTGGCAGCCGCTGCCGGTGATCGTCGACGGCGCGGACGGCAAGCCCGCGGCGATCGCGCCGGCTTACGTCAAGGCGCACAGCCAGGGCGAATATGTCTTCGACCACGCCTGGGCCGATGCGTGGCAGCGCGCCGGCGGGGATTATTATCCCAAGCTGCAGATCGCTTCGCCCTTCTCGCCGGTGCCGGGGCCGCGGCTGCTGCTGCGCGATGCCGCGCTCGCGCCGGCGCTGCTCGCCGCGGTGCAGGCGGTGGTCGACCGGAACGAGCTGTCCTCCGCGCACGCGACCTTTGTCGCGCCGGATCAGGTGTCGCTGTTCGAGCGTGCGGGCTGGCTGATCCGGCAGGGGACGCAGTTCCACTGGGCCAACCGCGGCTACCGGAGCTTCGACGATTTTCTCGCCGATCTGGCCAGCCGCAAGCGCAAGGCGATCCGGCGCGAGCGCGCCGCCGCGGTCGAGGGGCTGACGATCCGGCATCTGACCGGCGACGCGATCCTTCCCGAGCATTGGGACGCCTTCTGGCGCTTCTATCAGGACACGGGAGCGCGCAAATGGGGGCGGCCGTATCTGACCCGCCCTTTCTTTCCGAAGCTGGGCGAAGCGCTCGGCGAACGGGTGCTGCTGATCCTCGCCGAGCGTGATCGCGTGCCGATCGCGGGCGCGCTCAACATCGTCGGCGACGACACGCTCTACGGCCGCTATTGGGGCGCCACCGAGGAGGTGCCGTTCCTCCATTTCGAATTGTGCTATTACCAGGCGATCGACGCCGCGATTGCGCGGGGGCTGTCGACGGTCGAGGCGGGGGCGCAGGGCGAGCACAAGCTGGCGCGCGGCTATGCGCCCGCGCCGACCTGGTCCGCGCATTACATCCCCGATCCGAACTTCCGCCGGGCGATCGCCGACTTCCTCCGGCGCGAGCGCGAGGCGGTGGCGGCCGAGCGCGACTACCTGGCCGAGATGACGCCGTTCCGCACCTCGAACGTGACCGATCGGTCGTCGATCCGGTAGAGCACGTCGCGCCCGCTCCGCCAGATCGGCGTCAGCCCGGTGTTCAGCACCGGGTCATAGGCGGGCGGGTTCAACAGCCAGACATAGTCGAAGGCGTCGCGCGGGAACGCCCCCAGCGCCCAGGACACCGGCCGCCACCATTCGCCGCGGCAGCGCCGGTCGGTGACGATCTCCGACGGATCGTGCGCGAAGCCCATCGCCGGGCGGTAACGCACGGTCAGCAGCTGTCCCCCCGCCATCGACCATTGATCGTTGGTATAGGCGAGCCGGCGCGTCAGCAGCAGCGCGGGGACATGCTCCAGCCGCGAATAGGTCCAGTCGTCCTGGCAGCGCCGCCCGACAAAGGAGACGATGCGCGCGCCCCTCGGCACATGGTCCAGCGCGGTGAGCACCCGGTCGTATTCGCGGTCGTACAGCCAGAAGCTCCACGTCGTTCCCGCCAGCCGCGCGCCGAAGAAGACGAGGCCGAGCGCCGCAAAGGTCGCCGCGCCGCGGAACGACAGCCCGCGCCGCGGCCTGAGCGCGATCACCGCGATCGCCAGCATGAACGGCGCAAGCCGCATGTCGGCGTAAGCCGATCCGAAGACGATCCGCGGCAGCAGGATGAAAACGCCAAGGAGGAACAGCGCCGACAGCCCAAGCTGGCGCGAATATTCGATCCGCTCGTCGCGGACGCCCTTGAACAGGATCAGGAACAGAACGGTCGCCGACGCCATGTCCCACGCCATCCAGCGATCGCGCAGCACCATGGCGAGCCAGTTGAACTTGGCGCGCCAATTGAACCAGTCCGCGGTCTGCCCGGTGACATGATCGCCGGACCGCCAGAACACCATGAGCACCATCGGCAGCGCGAGCGGCAGGCAGCCCAGCCCGGCGCGCACCCAGGCTTCGAGCCAGTGGCGGACGCCCGATCCGCGGCGCTTGTCGTGCTGACGGATCATCTCGGCCGAAAAGGCGAGCACGCCGAGCACCCCCCAGCCGAAGGTGTGACAGACCCACAGGAGGCACGACACCGGCACGAACACGATCGTGCGCAGCCGGAGCTGGCCGAGCCGCGCCATCCTGAGCCACAAGGCGAACAGGTTGAGCGCGAGCGCCATCGCCAGCGCGAAATTCACGAAGCCGAACTGAAAGGGGTAGCTGTAGGCGAGCGGCAGCGCGAACAGCGCGGTCGCGGGGATCCGCCCGTGGACCTCGCGCGCGATCCACAGCAGGCCGCTGACGGTCAGCGCGGGGATGGTGAGGACGATCAGCTTGACCGCCAGCTCGAGTCCCACGACCCGCTCCAGCGGCACGACCAGCAAGTCGATGCCGAGATTGCCGATCAGCTGCCAGCGGAAATCGTACCATTCGCGCAGGTGCGGATAAGCGTCGATCGCGAGTTGGACGCGGTAGCGCCCCATGTGCCCGGGCAGGTCGACCAGCGGCGGGATGCCCGGCCACAGCAGCGGCACGCACGCGGCGAGCGCGACGGCCGCGACGAAGCTGCGGGTCTGCCACCAGTGAAGCCGGTCCCCCGTCTGCATCGGGACCCCTTAGGGGCGGGGGGTGGGCTCCGGCAAGGGGCGGATCACGCGCCACGCAAGCACCGGCGAGCCGGGGATCGCCACCGGCCGAAGCCAGTCGAACCGCTCGCCGCGCTCCAGCCGCGCCCAGAAGCCGTTCGGCGCGCGGGCCTTGTAGACCTCGGTCTCGCCCTCGCCGGGGCAGCCCGCGACATAATCCGCGCCCGCCGCCAGCACCGACGCGCGCGCGGCCTCGGGCGTGCCGAGGAAGGTCGCCAGCACCGCATGGATCGCCTGGCCGTTGCGATGATAGCCGCTCGCGATCGCGCGATGCGGGGTCCGGGCGAGCAAAGCGGGCGACACGTCGAGCGGCGCGAAGACCAGCCCGGGCGCAAGCCGGGACAGGTCGGCGATCTCGCGTCCTTCGTCGCAAGGAGCGACGCCGGTGCGCGCAGCGGCGGCGGTCGCCTTCGCCTGGGCGGCCCGCGTCTCCACGTCGACCAGCACCGACGCGGCGAGCCCGGGCGCGGTTCCGAGCAGCGCCGCCGCGGTCGCCGCGACGCGCGGCAGCAG
>SXHP01000015.1 GCA_005773165.1 Sphingomonadales bacterium
CAGGGCGTCGTCCACGTCGTCGCCTCTTGCGATCGCCCGCGCGGCGATGCCCAGCGCACGCGGCAGCGCTACCGCGCGGGCGCGCTCGTCGTCGTCGAGATAGTCGGTGCGCGACGACAGCGCGAGGCCGTCGTCCTCGCGCTGAGTCGGCACGCCGACGATCTCGACGGGCAGGTCGAGGTCGGCGACCATCCGGCGAATGACTGCGAGCTGCTGAAAATCCTTCTCGCCGAAATAGGCGGCGTCGGGGCGGACCTGGTTGAACAGCTTGGCGACCACGGTCGCGACCCCGTCGAAATGGCCCGGGCGCGCCGCGCCGTCCCAGCCTTCGCTCACGCCGGACACGGAGACGTTGGTTGCGAAGCCCGCCTGATACATCTCCTCTGGCGACGGCAGCCAGGCGAGGTCGCATCCCGCCTCCGCGAGCATGCGCAGGTCCGCCATCTCCTTGCGCGGATAGCGCGACAGATCCTCGTTGGGGCCGAACTGCTTCGGGTTGACGAAGATCGATGCGGCGACCTTGGTTCCGGGTCGTCTGGCCGCCTCGATCAGCGCCATGTGCCCGGCGTGGAGCGCGCCCATGGTGGGCACGAGCGCGACGCGCGCGCCCTCTTCGCGCCAGGCGGCGACGGCCTCGCGCAGGCCGGCGAGCGTGCGGATCGTCAGCACGTGCGTTTTTCCCTCGTTCCCCCGAGCCGAGGCTTCTATGGAGAGAAAACCACACGATCAACAAGGGATGCGCCGAATTGCCGGGGGTCAAGCCGCACGTCATCGTATTCGCCAACGAGAAGGGGGGGACAGGCAAGTCCACCACCGCGGTTCACGTCGCGATCGCGCTGGCGGCGAAAGGCGCACGGGTCGCCTGCCTTGATCTCGACCATCGCCAGCGCACCGTCGGGCGCTATCTCGACAATCGCGCCGAGACGATCCGGCGGACGGGGCAGGACCTGCCCATGCCCGTTCACGCGACGCACACCGCGCAGACCGAAGAGGCGTTCGAGGATGTCTGGGCCCGTTTGTCCGAGGGCGCGGACCATCTGATCGTCGATACGCCCGGCCGCGACGACCATTACGCGCGCACCGCCGCGGCGCTGTCGAACACGCTGGTGACGCCGATCAACGACAGCTTCGTCGATTTCGACCTGATCGGGCAGGTCGATCCCGAGACGTTTCAGGTCAAGCGCCCGTCCTTCTATTCCGAGCTGATCTGGGACGTCCGCAAGCAGCGCGCGCGCGCCGACGGCACCACGATCGACTGGGTCGTGCTGCGCAATCGCCTCCAGCACATCGAGGCGCGCAACATGAAGCGGGTGTCGGACGCGCTGACCCAGCTCGCCAAGCGGGTCGGTTTCCGTCTCATTCCGGGACTCGGCGAGCGCGTGATCTACCGCGAGCTGTTCCCTGCCGGGCTGACGATGATCGACTCCAAGGCGTTCGGCGCAATGGGCCTGGCGCACGTGGCGGCGCGGCAGGAGCTGCGCGAGATGATGGCGGCGCTGCAATTGCCCGACCAGCAGGCCGCCGCGGCATGAAGTGGCTGCTGATCCTCGCGATCTTCTGGGGCGCGTGGATGGTTCTGCGGCCCAAGCCCAAGCTCGCCAAGGTCGACGCCAAGCTGATCCGCGATGCCGCGGAGGCCCGCGCGATCCTTGGCGTGAGCCCGCGCGCCGACGCCGATGCGATCCGCGCGGCGCACCGGCGCATCCTCGCCGACGTCCATCCCGACCGCGGCGGATCGACCGAGCTGGCGGGTCGCGCCAACGCCGCGCGCGACCTGCTGCTCAGCCTTCGGACCTGACTTGGCGCACCGCGTCGACCGCCGAGCGCTGCGCGAATATGACGTGCGCGGCGTCGTCGGGCGGACCCTGGGGGCGGACGATGCGCGCGCGATTGGGCGGAGCTTCGCGACACGAGTCGTCCGCGCGGGCGGCAGGCGCGTTGCGGTCGGGCGCGACGGGCGGACGACGTCGCCGATGCTGGAGGCGGCGCTGATCGAAGGGCTGGTCGCGAGCGGGGCGGACGTCGTTCGCATCGGGCTGGGGCCCTCGCCGATGCTCTACCATGCGGAAGCTGCGCACGGCGTCGATGCAGGCGTACAGGTGACGGGGAGCCACAACCCGCCCGACTATAACGGCTTCAAGCTCGTCCATGCGCATCGTTCGGTGTTCGGCGACGCGATCCTGGAGCTGGCGCGGATGGCCGAAGCGGGCGACTGGGAGGCCGGTTCGGGGAGCGTCGGCGACGCCGACGTGCTCGACAGCTACGTCGATCGCCTGGTCGAACGGTTCACCGGCGGCGCGTTCCGCCTCGCCTGGGACTGCGGCAACGGCGCGGCGGGACCGGCGGTCGAGCGGCTGGCGGCGCGACTGCCGGGCGAACACCATCTCCTCTTCGCCGAGGTCGACGGGCGCTTTCCCAACCACCATCCCGATCCGACCGTCGAGGCCAATCTGGCGGGGCTGAAGCGGGTCGTCGCAGACAAGAGCCTCGATTTCGGCCTCGCTTTCGACGGCGACGGCGATCGGATCGGCGTGATCGACGGGGCGGGCCGTGTCGTCTGGGGCGATCAACTCCTCGCCATCCTGGCCGAGCCCGTGCTCCGCCAGCAACCAGGCGCGGCGATCGTCGCCGACGTCAAGGCGAGCCGCACCCTTTTCGACCGCATCGTCGCGCTCGGCGGCCGACCCGTGATGTGGAAGTCGGGGCACAGCCTGATGAAGGCCAAGATGCACGAGACCGGCGCGCCGCTGGGCGGCGAGATGTCGGGACATGTCTTCTTCGGGGCGGAGGACGGCGGGTTCGACGACGCGCTGCTCGCCGCGGTGCGGCTGATCGGCGCGGTGCATGCGTCGGGGACCTCGCTCGCCGCAATGCGCGATGCGCTGCCGCAGCTCGTGTCGACGCCCGAGATGCGATTGCCCGTCGACGAGGCGCGCAAGTTCGCGATCGTCGAGACTGTGCTTGCGCGTCTGGCGGCGGAAGGCGCGGAGGTGAACCGAACCGACGGCGCGCGCGTGACCACCGCCGACGGCTGGTGGCTGCTCCGCGCATCGAACACCGAGGGCGCGCTGACCTTGCGCGCCGAAGCGCCTGACCAAGCGGGGCTCGACCGGCTCTTGGGCGAGATCGCGGCGCAGCTCGCGCCCGAAGGCGTCTCGATTTCTGAGGGTTGCGGCCCCACATAGCGTCGGATGCCCCCGCCCCAGCCCCAGATCATTCGTGTCATAGACCTAGAGACCACCGGCAGCGCTCCCCCCGCGCACGGCGTGTGCGAGATCGGCTGGCAGGACGTCGCGCTGGGGCCGGACGGCCGATGGACGCTCCACGGCGAGGGCGGCAGCACCTTGGTCAATCCCGGCCGCGCGATCCCGCCGGTGACGATGGCGATCCATCACATCCGTGACGAGGACGTCGCCGACGCGCCCTGGTGGCACGATTGCGCGCGCCCCGCGCTCGATCCCTGGCCGCGCCGCGTCGCGCTGGCGGCGCATCGCGCGGACTTCGAGCAGAGCTTCTGCACGCCCTCGCTCACCCGCAACGCCGAGTGGATCTGCACGTGGAAATGCGCGATGCGGCTGTGGCCCGACAGCCCCAGCTTCTCCAACCAGGTGCTGCGCTACTGGCGGCAGCCCGACGGCATCGAGCATGAGCGCGGCCTGCCCGCGCACCGGGCGTACCCCGACGCCTATGTCACCGCCTTTCACCTGCGCGACATGCTCAACGAGGCGAGCGTCGCGCAGCTGATCGAATGGTCGCGCAACCCCGGACTGCTGCCGCGCGTCCGCTACGGCCCCGACCGCGGCAAGGATTGGCGCGAGATCGGGCACGAATCGCTGATGGGGTTCCTAACCGACCGCGACCCCGATGTCCGCTTCACCGCGCAGGCCGAATTCGACCGGCGCAGCGGCGGGGGCACGGTGGGCAAGCCGACCGCGCAGGAGCTGCTGCTCTGACCGACGCTCCGGGCAAGGGGCGCAGCGTGCCGAGCGGCCGCCTGTCACGGCTGGGCGCGTTCGGGCGGATGGCGGGCGGTGTCGCCGGCGGAGTGGTCGCGGAGGGCGCGCGCAGGCTGGCGAGCGGTGAGCGCCCGGCGATGAGCGACCTGCTGCTCACCCCCGGCAACGCCGCGCGTGTTGCGGAACAGCTGTCGCAGCTTCGCGGCGCGGCGATGAAGCTTGGGCAGATGATCTCGATGGACGCGGGCGACATGCTCCCGCCCGAATGGAGCGCGATCCTCGCCCGGTTGCGCGACAACGCCTATCATATGCCGCCCGCGCAGCTCGACCGCGTGCTCGCCGCGGAATGGGGGCGCGACTGGCGGCGGCGCTTCGCGCATTTCCAGGCGCACCCGATCGCGGCCGCTTCGATCGGTCAGGTCCATCGCGCGCGATTGCCCGACGGACGGGAGCTGGCGATCAAGGTCCAGTATCCGGGCGTGCGCGACAGCATGGATTCGGACGTCGACAATGTCGCGACTTTGCTCCGCGTGTCGGGGCTGCTCCCCAAGGAGCTCGATGTCGCGCCGCTGCTGGGCGAAGCCAAGCGGCAGTTGCGTGAGGAAGCGGATTACCTGCGGGAAGGCGCGATGCTCGAGCGCTACGCCGCACGGCTCGACGGCGATCCGGCGTTCGTGGTCCCCGCGCTCCACCCCGAGCTGACCACCGCCAACGTCCTCGCGATGGAGTTCGTGTCCGGCGTGCCCGTCGAGTCGCTGGAGAGTGCGCCGCAGGAGGTGCGCGACGGCGCGATGCGGAGCTTGGTCGCGCAGGTGCTGCGCGAGCTGCTCGACTGGGGGCTGATGCAGACCGACCCCAATTTCGCGAACTATCGGTGGCAGCCCGATACGGGCAGATTGGTGCTGCTCGATTTCGGTGCGACCCGCGAAGTGCCCGCGGCGACCGC
>SXHP01000016.1 GCA_005773165.1 Sphingomonadales bacterium
CCCCGCATATTGCCGGATCGTCCACGCCCGCCCCGCATACATCGACGCGCGCACCCCGCGGGTGAACGGCGCGAAACCCGGCA
The DNA here is from genome assembly GCA_005773165.1 of Sphingomonadales bacterium. Taxonomy (GTDB): domain Bacteria; phylum Pseudomonadota; class Alphaproteobacteria; order Sphingomonadales; family Sphingomonadaceae; genus Sphingomonas. The sequence goes on from SXHP01000016.1 coordinate 84, forward strand.
GCCCCGGGTCCACGGTCACATCCTCCGCGGTATACAACGGTTTGACCGCGATCCCCTCAGGCGTCGACCAGGTCAGGTCGCGGCCCTTCACCTCCCTCGCCGCAAGCGCCTCCCAGTCGGCAAGCGTCGGCTCGGCATGCACGACCCGGGTCACGCGGTCTTGCCAGACTCGAGCAAGGACCGTGCTGCCGTCACCAACGTTCCGACATCGGCGACCGGGGATGTGCCGAAGACATAGAAGTCGGGGCGGACCAGAACGGCGTCCGCGCCGAGCCGGTCGAACCAGGCGGAGTAGTGGCCGTCCAGATCGGTTGTGTCGCCGTCCGGGCCGAAGTCCGCGAGGACGATGCCGAGCCGCCGAACTGTCTCCCATGTCGCCTCGTCAAACGCGGACAGACCGCCGCCTCGGAGCAGAAGCTGCCAGCCGGTCCCCGCGACGTCGTCGAACAGGCCTTCGCGCCCGTCGCGGCGCACGCGTGCCTGCACTGACAGATAGCCTCCATTCGGATCGGTCGCGAAGTATGCGCCGCCGTCCCCCAGCCGCGGCTCGGGCGGTGGTTTCAGCGCAAGCGCGGGGTTGCGGATCGCCGCCTTCATCTGCTCGTCGCGCGCTGCGACCTCGACGGGGTCGAGCATGCATATAATCCGTCCCATCTCGACCGCCTGCCGGATGATCTCCTGCACATGGCAGGTGCGCTCGGGCCCGTAGCTGTCGAGCAGGCTCTCCGAAGCACCGTCGCGCAGCACTGCGGCCAACCGCCAGCTCAACGCCGAAGCGTCGCGCATCCCCGAACAGAGTCCCTGCCCGAGGAAAGGCGGCATCAGATGCGCGGCGTCGCCCGCCAGAAAGACCCGGTCATCCTGCCACTGCTCGGCCCAGGAGCCGCGAAAGGTGTAAACCGCGTGACGCTCCAGCGTCGCGTTCTCGGGCGTGATGTCGGACGGCGCGAGCAAAGCCCAAGCCGCTTCCGGCGTGTTGAGCTCCTCGATCGTCTCGCCGGGCAGCCGCATGAATTCCCAGCGCCGACGGCCCGGGCCGCTGTTGACCAGGGTCTTCGGACGCGCGGGATCGCAATGCTGGACGACATAGGGGTGCCAAACGCGGTCCTCATGCGGGACGACGTCGACGACCAGCCAGTCGTAGGAAAAGCCGAGGTCCTGCTGATCGATGCCGAGCAGCTCGCGCACCTTGCTCCGTGCGCCGTCCGCGCCGATGACATAGCGCGCCTCCGCGGCGGTGCCGTCGGCGAAGCGGAGGGCGACGCTTTCGGCCTTGCGATGCAGCCCGACGAGTTCCTGCCCGCGAGAGATCCGCACGTTCGGCAACGCTTCGAGCTGACGGACCAGCATCCGTTCGAGGTCGGGCTGGAAGAAGCCGTTCGCCTGCGCCCAGCCGGACGCTCCGGGTCGGTTCCAGTCGATCTGGAGCAACGTCTCCCCGCATTCGTCCAGGAAGCGGTACGGCCGCTCGGGTCCGATCACCGGATCGATCAGCGGTTCGAACTCGCCCGCCAGCCCGGCGTTCTGCAGCACCCGGATCGCCTCGTGGTCGATCGTGCATGCGCGCGGCAGCGGATAGAACGTGGGCCAGCGCTCGAACAGTGCGACCGAAACGCCCCGCTGCCCCAGCATGAGCGCCGACAGCAATCCGACCGGTCCTGCGCCGATAACGGCGACGTCGTTGATCAACACGTCCTGCTCCTAGAGGGGCGCGACGGCGGCATAGCCGCCGCGCACGAATATGAGGGGAGGGTCCGCGCGCTCGACGTCCCGCGCGCGGACCAAGCCGATGGCGATGTAATGATCCCCGGCCTCGTGAACCGCGTGGAGCACGCAGTCGACCCATGCGACCACGCCTTCGATGACCGGGACGCCCGACGCCGAAGCGCGCCAGGGGACCGTGTCGAAACGATTCCCGCTCTTCGACGAGAACGCCTTGCAGATCGCTTGCTGGCGTTCGGCGAGGATGTTGACGCAAAAGCGGCCCGCGGCCTCGATTTGCGGCCAAGTCGTCGATTTCCGGTCGGGCAGGAACGCGACGAGCGGTGGGTCAAGGGATACGGAGGTGAACGAGCCCACGACCATGCCGACCGGTCCCGAGTCGAGCAGCGCCGCGACGACGCACACGCCGGTCGGATAATGCCCCAGGATGCGGCGGAACTCCCCGCTGTTCAGCGCATCCGTCATCCGACCTCCTCCACCGACGCGATCCTTGACCCGTGCTGCAGATACCTACTATGTCACCATGTGACTTTGTCAATACACGTGCGAGCGGAAGCGTGCGGGGCAACCAGCATGAGGGCGCTTGAACACATGGCGATCGGGAGGCGAACGTGGACGTGGTGAGATTTGCGGATGCGCCGTTTTACACCCTGCCGGACCATGAGGACGTGGTCGCGCGGCGGTTGCAGGGCGGGGAGGCCAGTACGGCCGACTTCGCTCTGGTCGGACATTCCGTCTTTCCCGCCGGCGCCGGCGTGCCGATGGGGGCGGGACCGATCGGCAAGGTGTACGTCGTGACCGAAGGCGCGCTCACCATCGAGCAGGCGGACGGGACTCGGCACGTCCTGCATCCCGGCGACAGCATCTTCATCGCCGCGCACGAGCCGCGGGCGGTCCTGAACGAGACGCGCGAAGTTGCGGCGATGATCGTGATCACGCCGCCGCCCTCGCGCTAGGCGAGCCGGTTGACGTGCTTCTCATAATGACGTAACTCTCATTGTGAGAAGTCGCTTGGTGACTATAACAAAAGAGCCGAGCGGCGGGTACACGTCGGACAAACAGGACGATAGGAGAGGATGCATGCGTAAGGGCGAGACATCTGCGAACGGCACCCAGCGGAGCCTGACGTCGGAGCCGGGCCGCTGGTTTGCGCGAGCGTCTTCGCTGGCGCTGGCGATCGCCTTCGCGGTTCCCGCCGCGGCCCAGTCGTCCGACTCGCCGCCGAGCAATCAGACGCCCGAGGCGGTCGAGCCTTCCGCCGCGGAAGCGGCTGGGCAGATCGGTGACGTGATCGTCACCGCGCGCCGCACGGAGGAGCGCCTGCAGGACATTCCGGCGAGCGTGTCCGCGATCACCGGCGACGACCTCGCGCGGCTCCAGTCCTTGGCCGACGTCCAGTCGGTGGTGTCCGGGGTGACGTTCCAGGCGATCGGCCCGGTCCCGGTCGTCGGCATCCGCGGCTTCGGCAACCGTTCGACCGCGGGCAACCCGTCGAACTCGGCGGTTGGCATCTTTCAGGACGGCGTTTTCGTCGCATCGGCGCTGACCAACGTCATCAACCGCACCGACACGGAGCGCCTGGAGGTCGCCAAGGGGCCGCAGAGCACGCTTTACGGCCGCTCGTCGTTCACCGGCGCGTTCAACATCGTGACCGCCGATCCCGGCGACGTGGTGTCCGGGTACATCGACGCGGGCTACGGCTTCAGTTCGGTCGAGGGCGAGGATCTCTGGCGGGTGCAGGGCGCGGTCTCGCTGCCCCTGTCCGACACGCTGTCCGTCCGCCTGTACGGTCTCGCCGAGAAGCGCGACGGCTATGTTCTCGATTCCACGACCGGCTTCCGTTCGGGCGGGTATGACCGTCAGGTCGGCCGCATCAAGATTTTGTGGGAGCCGAGCGACGTCGTGACCGCGCGGCTGTCGGGCACGATCCTGCGCGACGACACGCCGTTTCCTTTCGTCACCGCAGGCCGCGTGCGCGCGCCGCTCGGCCAGAACATCCTGTTCGCCAATCCCGCGAGCCCGGCGTCGCGCGCCGCGCTGAGCTTCGGCGAGTCGGTGTACGACGGCAACCTGCGCACCCGGCAACGGTCCAAAATCAAGGGCGAGCAGGTCACCCTCGACCTGCGCTTCCAAACGCCGATCGGCGAGCTGGCGTCGCTCTCCGATTATCAGCATGCGACTTTGGAGCCGTTCTTCTCGCTCGATCTGACCCGCCTCAATTGGGCGAACGGATCGAGCCCGTATCTGGAGAAGAGGTGGTCGCAGGAATTGCGGCTGTCGAACAAGGTCGGGCGCCTGAGCTATCTCGCCGGGCTCTACATCCTCAATTCCGACGTCGAGCAGGGCGGCGGCAGGATCTTTGATCCCACGACGCCGTTCGCCAGCTTCGGACCCGGTTCGGCGCAATTCGATCTCGCGCGCATCAACGCGATCTACCAGCCGTCCTTCACCGAGACCCAAGCGTTCGCGGCGTTCGCGCAACTGGGCTTCGACATCACCGATCGCCTTAACCTGACGGTCGGCCTGCGGCAGGGTCAGGACGAGATCGCCGGGACGGCGGGGGTGGCGATCCGCAACTTAGCCGGCATCGTGATCCCGACGGCGCCGATGATCTACCGTCGCGCGGTGTTCGATGCGACCACGGGCAACGCGGTGCTCAGCTACGACGTGGCGGACGACGTCATCGTCTATGGCAGCTATGCGCGCGGCAACTCTCCCGGCGGGCTGAACTCCGGAGCCGCGGCCAGCATCAACTTCGGCCAGCAGAACGTCGACGCGTACGAACTGGGCCTCAAGTCGCGGCTGCTCGATCGCCGTCTCCAGCTCAACCTGGCGCTGTTCGAGAACCGGTACAGCGACCTGCAATTGAGCCAGAACCTGATCATCAACGGCGCGATCACCCCGCTCGTCACCAACGCCGCCAAGGCGCGCGGGCGTGGGTTCGATGTCGACGCGCTCGCCGTCGTGTCGCCAAACCTTCGCGCCGCGGTTCAGTACACCTATGTCAAGTCCGAGATCACGTCCTACGACGTGCCGCCGCCGCCTGCGCCGCAGATCGATCTGACCGGGGTTCCGCTGGTGCGTTCGCCCAAGCATTCGCTCAACGCTTCGGTCACCTTCTCGCACGACGTCGGACCGGGCCGGTTCGAGTTCACCGCGGAGGAGAACTACACCTCCGGCTACACCAACGATTATCTGGGCGTGCCCGCGGGGACAGCCTATCCCGGCATTCCCGGGGTTCTGCCTGCGGGCGTGACGACGACGCAGGTGTTGGGGCTGTTCCGCAACAAGGGCTTTGCGCTCACCAATCTGAGCGCGAGCTACACGCTGAACCAGTGGGAGCTCCGCGGCTCGGTCCGCAACCTGTTCGACAAGGAGTACATCGCCGCGGTGCTGGCGTTCGACCTGGTGACGAACCCGCTGGAGACGCCGGGCCGCCCGCGGACCTTCGAACTTTCGCTGCGGTACAGGTTCTAAAGGGAGCGACGGCACATGGCCGCACAGGACAAGACCGACGTCATCGAGGTGCTGAACCTCTACGCCTTCGCGCTCGATTCGCACCAGTGGCCGCTGTTCGACCGCGTGTTCACCGACGACGTCGTCGCGGAGTTCGGTCCGGCGGGCGCGGTGTGGACCGGGCTCGAGAACTTCAAGCGCTCGTTCGACGTCTTCCACGTCACGCTCGACAACCATCGCCATTCGCTGTCGGGCCATCTGGTCCATGTCGAGGGCGATCGCGCCTATGCCTTTTGCTACGGCGACTGGCTGCTGGTGCGCGACGATGCCGAGGACGGGGCCTGGTGGCTGGGCAAGGGCTGGTACGACGACGAGCTCGTCCGCACCGAGCAGGGCTGGCGGATCAAGCACCGCGTCGTCCGCCTCATCCACTGGACCGGCAACCCGCGCGTGCCCGTCCCAGTGCCCGAGCACAACCCCGACATGAAGCTGCACGTGCTGGCGGACGCGGTCGCGGCCGGACACATCCGGTACTTCGAGGCGGTCAAGAAGGCGTAGCGTCGCGCGGCGGCGCGGACAGGCGGGCCAGGCACAGCAGGCCGAATGCGATCACGGGCGCCAGCGGCAACAGCATCAGGCCGAGGTCGTAGGAACCGGTGCGATCGTAGATCGACGCCATCACCAGCGGACCCAGCACCGCGCCGACCAGCGTGACCGCGAAGCTGGTTCCGAAGATGCGCGCGTACGCCGGTCGCCCGAAGCGCCGCGCGATCACGAAGCCCAGAAAATCGATCTCCGCGCCCTGCACCGCGCCGAGCAGGAAGTTGGCGAGCAGCGCCCATTGCATGCCGCCGAGCAGAAGCACGAAGCCGACCGCCTGAGCGAAGAAGAACAGTCCTGCGACCAACAACGCGGGCAGCCGATCGAGCAGCAGGCCCGTGACGAGGCGGCCGAACAACGACCCCGCCGAGCCGAGCGCGACCACGGTCGCGATCCGGGCGGGCGCTGCGCCGGCGTCGGAAAGCAACGCGGGCAGGTTGAAGTTGACCCCGACGACGCCCAGGATCACCAGCATCGCGGCGACCGCGACAAGCCAGAAGTCGCGGGTCCGAAGCGCTTCGCCGAGCGAATGTCCGTCCGCCGCCACGTCGATCGTTTCCGCGCGGCGTTCGGCCGCCGGGATCGGCCCGGCGTTGTCGCGGACGAACAGGAGGAGATTTACGAGGCCGACCACGAGCGCGACCGCCCCGGCGATCCGAAAGGCGGAGCGCCAGCCGTACGCGGCGATGCTGTCGGCGATCAGATAAGAGAAGCCGCCGACCCCGACCGCGATGCCGGTGGAGGTCATCGCCAGCGCGAGGCCCAGCCGCTTGTCGAACCAGCGCTGCGCCAGACTCATATAGGCGGGGTAGCTCGCCAGATTGCCGACGATCGAAGCCAGGGCGACGAGAACGAGCAGCCCGGTGTAGGACGTCGCGAGCGACAGCGCCGCATAGCTGCCGCAGCCGAGCAACGTTCCGATCGCGGCGATCCGGACCGCCCCGAACCGGTCGACCAGATAGCCCGCGAACGGCATGCTCAATCCGTTGGCCAGCGCGGCGACGGAGATGATCACGGAGAATGCGGTGCGCGACCAGCCGAACTCGGCGGTGATCGGCTTCACGTAGAGCCCCATCGGCTGCAGGAACAAGGCGGGCGTCGCCACCGCCATGCCGATGAGGCAGCCCAGCAACACGAACCAGCGCTTCACATCGACCCTCTTTCGTCTGCCCTGATCGGACGTGCTTATCCTCTCCCGCCAGGGGGAGGTGGCCGCCGCAGGCGGTCGGAGGGGGAGGACTCCTGAACGAGCGTCGGGAGTCCTCCCCCTCCGTCACGCTTCGCGCGCCACCTCCACTTGGCGGGGGAGGATAGGTCGGCACCCCGCCTGTTTAACCTGAAACACGAAAATCTCGATACGTCACGCCGCCTGCTTGACCGGGGCCGGCGCGAAGCGGTCGAGCGTGGTGATGCCCGCGAAATTGTGCGGCTGGATGCCCGCCATCAGGCGTCCGTAATTCTCGGACAAGGCTTCCAGATTGAGCGCGCCGTGCAGAGTGATGACGCGCGCGTCGCGCCACGCGCGCTGGATCGGCTCGCTCTCCATGATCGCGGTCGATCCGGAATTGCGCTGGAGCAGCTCGATCGCCTCGGCGCACCACCGGGCGGCATAAGCGGTTTCGACGAGCACGCGGGCGCTGAACATCTGCATGTATTCAGGGTCCGCGGGCGTGCCCGCGGCGGCGAGCGCGCCCAGGCGGTCGGTCTCCTCCGCGTTGGCGCGGGCCATGAGTGTCGCCGACTGGATCTTGGAATGGACCTCGGCCAGCATCAGGTGCGTCAGCGGCGCTTCGAGCTGGTTCTTGTAGGTCGTGCCGCGGATCGGCCGCCCGGCGGAGCGCTCCACGAAGCGCTCCAGCGCGCCGGTCGCGATGCCGACCGACATGCCCGCCATCAGGCTGAACGCCCAGCCGAGCGAAGGAACCTTCCACAGCGGACCCGCGAGGCCGCTGTCGATCTTCGCGCCGGTGACATCGCGAAAGTCGACGACGCGGTGCTCGGGCACGAACAGCTCGTCCTCGACAAGCATCATCGACACGCTGCCCGTCGCGCGCATCCCCGCGACCTGCCAGTCGTCGATGAAGCGGAGCTGGTCGCGCGGCACCTGGACGCCGACGAGATACTTGCCCGCCCCTTCGTCGACGATGCAGCCGAGATTTGTGTACGGCGCCCAGAGCGCGTCGCTGCCGAAGGTCCAGGGCCCGCCCGAGACGACCCAGCCGCCCTCGACCCGCTTCGCGCGGCCCTTGGAGGCGGGGAAGTGGCTGGAGCCCGCCACGCGCGGGCCGACCCAAGGGATGCCGTAGACCTCCTCGACGACGCGCGCGCCCATGCCGGCGGGGATCCAATTGGTCGAGGCGTCGACCCAGACGGTCCATGCGCAAGAGCCGTCCCATTTGCCGACCTCGATGATGACGTCGAGCTGCTGGCGCACCGACAGTTCGTCGCCGCCATATTCCGCCGGGTTGGCGATGTTGAACGCGCCCGCGGCGTCAAGGTCCGCGATGGTCTGGTCGGAGTGGCGGCCCGCGCGTTCGTTCTCCAGCGCGCGTTCGCGCAGGGTGGGGCCGAGCGCGCGGATGTTGGCGAGCACCGTCGCCAGCGTCTCCGATTTGTCCTGGATCAAAGCCACGGAGGTCTCCTGTTTCATGCGTGCGTGTAGGTGAGGAGCGGGCCGACGCCCGCGGGGTCACGCCGCGGTCCGTGCGGACGCAGCCGGAGAGGACGTTGACACGGTTGACGCGTGAACGCGGTGTTGCGTGGTGACGCGCCCATGACGATCCCGCGAGGCGTCGGCGACGCGACACCAGCGCGACGTGCGGGCGACACTTGCGAGACGCTGGCGCGGCGCTCCCGCGTCACCGCGGCGTCCCCGGCGCGACGCCCGGGGACCGGGGTTGCGCCGCCGGTGCGCCGGGTTGAGGCTGGGACGCGAACGGGTCGGCCATCCGCCGCGCGTGAAGCGCCAGGGCATGATCCCAGAGCCGGTCGAACGGCGTGCCGGGAAGACGCAGACGCAGACGGTGCGCGCTCGAACGGGACATGCCCGCAGCCTTCGCCGCGCGCGCGACGCTGCCCGTCTCCGACAGCGCCGCGAGGAAGATGCGCTGCTTGGCCGGTGTCCATTGCGCGCGAACGGGGACGGCTGCCGGTGGGGCGGAGGCGGGCGGGGCGTGGTTTGAATCGCTCATGGACCAGCGTGGAACATAAAACGAACGTGTAGGAAAGCGCCGTGCCGGAGCGCTGCTCATTCAGCAGGTTCGGGACAATGTTCAAGCCGATCATGGCGCAGACCGGGCGGGCACGATCGGGAGCTGAATGTAGCTGGGATGGTCGGGGCCGGTGTGGACCGTGTTGGTCGCGCCGGTGTGATAGCTCGCGTCATAGGCGCGCACCGGCAGCCCCGCGGGCGAATAGGGCTGGATGTCGACGCGGAGCCGACAGCCCTTGCGGATCAGTGCGCTGCTCGGGTTGAGCCCGACTTCGATCGCGACGATCTCGCCGCTCGTGAGCGGGGCGCAGTCCGCTTCCAGATGGGTGTGGACGGGCCAGTATTCGGTCGATCGCGCCTCATCGAGCTTGCGGCGCGACACCTTCAAGAGACCGTGTCCGACCGGGTGCGGATGGAGCGGGTCGACCGGGTGGACCAGCGCCTCGTAGCGGATTTCGCGGTCGTGCTCGTCGATGACCCGCAAGGAGACGAACACGTCCATGTCGCTGCTGGAGGACGAGACCCAGAGGCCCGCCTTCATGTAACCGGCGAGCACCATGTCCTCAGACACGGGCTCGCTGACGAACGACACCCCGGTCGACCAGCGCGGGGTGCCGCCCGCGCCGCCCGACGGCGCGATCGAGGGCGCGCCGGTATCCAGATCCGCGTCGTAGCCCGCGTTGCTTGCGGCGGTCGGCACGCTCTCGACGATCCGCATCAGATCGTTTCGGCGCGCGTCGCCCTTCCAGTCGGAGGGCGTCGCATCGAGATACCAGCGGCGGTACTGCGTCCGCGCGATCGGCCATTCGGCCTCTTCCAGAAGCTGGTAGGAGGCGTTGCCGGTCCTGACCTGAACCCGCACCGGCGCGTCCTCGGGCACGCCGTTGCTGACGCCCTTCAGCCAATGGTCGAACCAGCGCATGTGGTCGGCGATCGACGATGGGGCGTAACAGCCGGGGAACCAGGCATCGACGAAGTCGAACCGCTTCGCGGCTGCGCCGGTCGAGCGGATGAAGGTCTCGCTGCTGCCGAGCTGGTGGATGATCGCGCCGGTCTGCGGACCGACGATCCACACCGGGGCGGTCGCGCGCCCGATCTCGGGGATCATGAAGATCGAGCCCTTAGGACCGTAAGCGGCGGGATCGTTGAACGGGGTGGCGAGGACGCGCGCCATCCAGTCGGTTTCCCGCCGCTCGCCGCAGAAGTTGTTCCCCGACCAGACCTTGTGCCACCAGTTCCAGAAGCCTGCCCCGAAGATGCCGCCGCCGTACAGCGCCTCGTTGTAGATGTCGGCGTCGGTTCCTTGCGCGATCATCGCCTTGAGATGCGGCGGCTGGAGGCTCGCGACATTGTGCTGGGTCATCGCGAGATACGACATGCCCCACAGGCCGACATTGCCGTTCGACCAGGGCTGCGTTCCCGCCCATTCGATCGCGTCGTAATAGTCTTCGGCTTCCTGAACGCTGAAAGGAGCCTGGACGCCCGGGCTCTTGCAGACGCCGCGCGCGTCGACGCGGATGCAGACATAGCCCTCGGGAACCCAGACGGAGGAGTCGACGGTCTCGTGGTTCTCGTACTGAAGGCCGTCGGGGTTGCCCGAGAAGAAGCGGTCCTCCAGCTCCTCCTTCTCCCGCGCCTCGTCCGCGTTGCAGATGCATTCGTGATAGAAGGCCTTGCCGTAGAAGCCCTTGGCCATGACGACGGGGTATTCGCCGTCTTCCGCCGGGCGAAAGACGTCGGCGTAGACGAACGAGCCGTCGCGCAGCGGCACCTTCACGTCGGTCATCTTGACGATGCCGCGGATGTTGCGGCGGAGCTCGTTGCGTGCCGCGGCGGCGCCCTGGAGTCGGCGCGGGGCGTTCGCGGTGAAGACGCCCGGCGTCGCGTTGAGCTTGTCCAGGATCGCCGTCACCATAGGGTCGCGATCGAAGCTGCCGACCGCCGCTTCCGCGCCGTCGGCGGCGGGCTGGGCGAAGTTGAGGACGGTGGGCTCGATCAGGTCGTGGACGATCGGGGCGATCGTCACGCCGGTTTCGACCACGCCGTCCTGGTCCAGCGTCTGCACCAGCCGCGCGAGATTGGTGACGAGCGGATCGTGAAGCCGGTCGATCTTGCCCGCGACGCGGTTGACCAGCTGCGCCAGATTCACCCGCGGCGCGCCCGGTGCGGTTCCCAGCACAAGACCGCCGACGAGAAAGGTGACCGCCTCGCCCCGCCTGTACCGGAACTCGCCGCGCGCGCTCGTCAGGCCCGACGAGCTCGGCGTCTGGTACTTGAGCCCGCGGATCGGGCCGGCCAGGATGCCGGTCAGGACGTCATCGTCGGCCTGCGTCACAGCGGCGTCGGGGGAGGGCGTCGCGCGCTCAATCGTCATCGGTCGGCGTTCCCCGACGATGAGGCGGCGGCCGGGATCGACCTGCGTTCGCGCATGACCTGCTCCTGTGGGTCGCTCTCGACGCGGCGACGTGATCGGAGGCGACGCTACCGGCGAACCGCTGGTCAGTCAATGACTAAATGATAGAGTCACTTGGTGTCTCACCGCTGAGGGCGGGCAGGGTTCGTTATCCGGCGTGCGCCCGGCGCGCGTCGAGGCGCGAAGGTTCGGCGAGGCCGGACGTTCCTGTAATCTGCTAGACCCGCTCGCCACGGCGCGCGAGTCCCGGCGCTCCCCGGCGTTCAGCCGGTGGAGCGCCAGATCGCCGAGGCTTGCCGGGTCCTTAGAAGCGCTGCCGCGCGGTCACGCCGATCGTGCGGGGCTGACCGATGTTAAAGCCCAGCCGCGCCCGCCCGCCGCGCTCGCGGTCGAACGACAGCAGCGGGTTCTCGTCGAAGAGGTTGTTGACATAGGCGGTCACCGACAGGCCGTTGTCGAACTCCACGCCCGCCGACAGGTTGAAGAGCTGATAGGAGGGCAATTCCAGGTCGATCGTCGTCGACGCGCTCGCGGGCGCGCCGCCGAAGGGGAGGCCCGCGACGAACGTGCGCGGGTTGTTCTCCTGATCGCTCGGCTGGGTATAGCGGCTGCCGACGTGCTGGAAGCTCGCCGAAATGAAGGCGTCGGTCGTATCGTTGAGCGGCTGGCTGTACGTCGCGTTGGCGGACACCTGGAACTTGGGGACGGAGGGCAGGCGGTTGCCGTTGCGGATGCCGGTGCTGGTCGCCAGCGGCTCGGGCAGGGTCGAATCGAACTCCGATTCGATCACGGTGCCGTTGAGCGCGAGGTCGAGGCCGGGCGCGGGGCTGGCGGAAAGCTCCAGCTCAAGGCCCTGGGTATGCGCCTGGTCGACGTTGAACACGATCCGCGACGAGCACGACCCGGCATCCAGCGTCACCTGCAGGTTCGAGATGTCGGTGTAGAAGGCCGCGGCGTTGAAGGTGACGCCCGCGAACTGCGACTTCACGCCCAGCTCGTAGTTCCACAGCGTCTCGTCGTCGTAATTCTGAAAGCCGCCGAACAGCGCGGCGTCGCCCGTCGAGCAGAGCGGCAGGTTGAGCGGATCGTTGACCCCGCCGAGGCGGAAGCCCTTGGCCGCTTGCGCGTTGATCGTGACGCGGTCCGACGCCTCGAAGCTGGCGAGGACGCGCGGGGTGAAGCCGTCCGAGCGGGTCGTGTCGGTCCGGTTGTCGCCGTTGGCGAACAGCCCGCCCGAGACGAAGCGCCGCGTCTCCTCGAAGTCGTAATAGCGGCCGCCCGCGGTCAGCGTCAGCCGGCCGAAATCGTAGCTCGCCTCGCCGAAGACCGCCTTCTGCTCGATGTCGTAGGGCAGGAAGGCGTTGTACGGCGAGTCGGGCCCGAAGCCGTTGCGCGCGCCCGCCGAGGTGCCCGCGCCCAAGGTCGCGTCGGTCGCCGCGTCATAGCCGGGGGTGGGCAGGATCTGCTGATAGGCGCGGTCGATCTTGGTGTAGAAGCCGCCGATCAGCCACTGGAACGGCCCGTCGCCGCTCGACTGGAGGCGCACTTCCTGAGTGAAGGTCTCCAGGTCGGTGGTGTCGCGAAGGTTGGAGGGAATCCGCACCGCGGCGGTGGGAAAGCCCAGGTCGACCGATACCGAGCCGGTCAGCGCGCTGGCGTCGCGCGAGGCGAGGATCTTGCGGTCGATATAGGTCGTGATGGAGGTGAGCGCGACGCCGCCCAGATCGACGGTTCCGGTCAGGTCGGCGATGAAGGTCTTGTCGCGGAATTTCTCGCGCAGCAGCAGATACTGTTCGCGCTCGTCGAAGGTCACCCGCGGCCGCGTCGTGGTGAAGCGATTGCCGAACAGGTTGTAGACGTCCTGCCGGTTGAACCCGTTCGCCTCGATCTCCTGATACAGCACGCGCGGGGTGATCGACACCGTCTCGATCGGCTGGAACAGCAGCGCGACGCGCCCGCCGACCCGTTCGCCCGAATTGACGTCCTCGTCGACGCCGCCCCCTTCGCGCAGCGCGTTCACGAAGCCGCCGTAACGGGTGTAATAACCGACCGCGCGCACCGCGAGCGTCGGCGACAGCGGCAGGTTGACCGCGCCTTTCACGTGCCCGCCGACGTCGTCGAGGTCGACCAGGTTGAGGTTGCCCTCCACCGTGCCCTCGACGCGGTCGGTGCGCGGCTTGTTGGTGATGTAGCGGATGGTGCCGCCGACCGAGCCCGAGCCGAACAGCGTCCCCTGCGGCCCGCGCAAAGTCTCCACGCGGTTGAGGTCGAACAGGTCGAGGTCGGGGGTGAACAGCGACAAGGAGATCGCGCTGTCGTCGAGATAGACGCCGACCTGCTCCTTCACGCCCGGCTGGTCGCGGACGACCTGGCCCGCGGACACGCCGCGGATCGCGACCTGGCTCTGCCCTGGTCCGAGGTTCTGGATGGTGAGGCCCGCGACGTTGCGCGACAGGTCTTCCAGCGTGACCGCGCCCGAGCGCTGGATGTCCGCCTCCGTCTGCGCGTTGATCGAGAAGGGAACGTCCTGAATCGTCGTGTCGCGCAGCGTCGCGGTGACGATGATATCCTCGTTCTGCTCGGGCACCTCCGCGCCTGCGCCTGCGGCCGCGGTCTGCGCCGCGGCGGGCATCGCCAGCAACGCGAGAGCCAGCGATGCCCCCGCGTTCAGAACCGAGCGCGCGCGAATGGAACCCCTCATGTCATCCTCCTGTGTTTTATTTTTTCGGAGCGTATCAGCCGGGCAACGCCGGACAAGGGCCGCGGCGGGCGCGCGTGCGATATTGGCGACAGTGTTGACTTTGGGAGACAGTGGCGGCGGCGCGCCGCGCGATCATGGGCGGTGCCGCGCCAGCCGCTCGGCGATCGTGCGTGCGCATACCGGACAGAACGGCTGGTTCGGCGTCCGCATCCGACAGTCGGGCGCGGGGCGGTACAAGCCGCTCTTCTGGTATTTGGCCCCCTCGTAAGCGCCCACCGCTCCCCCCGGCGCGGCCGGCCCGCCCCTCCGCTGGGTGGGCAGCGGCGTGTTCGGCGCGACCAGGCCCGCCCATTTGAGCTTGCGCCGGTCCGCGGTGTCCGAGACGTTCGGCTCCACAGGCTTGCGATTGGGCGACTGGCCCGCGGCGTCATATTCGTCGGCGAGCCCGAATAGCGAATGGCCGAGTTCGTGAATGGCGATGTCGGGCGCCCAGTCGGGGTCGCAGGAGAAGACGGTCGACGCGCCGCCCGACCCCCCGTAGGTCGGCGTATTGGCGACGACGAGCGCGACGGCGCTGCCCGAAAAGCAGCGGTCGCGCATCTTCGCCGCGCGCTCCTGATCGATCAGGATCACGCGCTTCAGCGATCCCTTCTGAAAGCGCGCGCGGAACGGCGTGTCGCCCGCGTCGGTCCCGCTGATCCCGCCGACCGCGGACGGGATCGGCACCTCCGCGACGGAAAGGTGCGCCAGGCGGCTGGCGAACGGCTCGGTTCTGGCGAACGTGTCGACGCAGCGCGTGACCACCGCATGAAAGCGGTCCATCTCGTCCGCCCGGAATCCTTCGGCCATGAAGGCGAGGGTCAGCGCGTTGGGATTGGCATGCCCCCAGATCGGGCGACGGATGACCGGCGGCGCGGCGTCGCGGGTCGTCGCGGGCGAGCGCGGCCGCAGGTCGAAACGGCCGATCTCGCCCCCCGTGCGGATCGGGGCCTCCCCCGCGCCGCCGCGCCGCCGGGCCGGAGCGGACGCGCGGGCATGGATCGTCAGCCGTGCGCCCGCGCCCGGCCACGGCAGCTCGACGCTGGCGGTGCACGGCTCGGGCTCGCCGGGCCGCGTCAGCCGCTTGCGGCGCGAGAAGGTTTCCGTCCCGACATGCGGATCGGGCAGCGCCTCGCGGTGAACGACCGCGCCGCCCGCATCGAGCACCTCGATCCAGCCGCCGCTGCTGTCCTCCTCGATCTCCAGCGACATGGCGGGCGGACGCGCGCTGATCGGCACGGCGCCGAGCAGCTCGGCGCGCTCCCGGTCGTAGCGCAGCGTGACCCGCACCGCGGCGTCGGTCCGGTCCGCAGCGACCTCCTGAACGACGTCGCCTGGCTGGGGGACGATCGACTTGAGCCGGAAATCGGGATCGCCGTAGAAGACATAGTCCGCCCAATCGAGCGAGCCGGCAGCGCGCACCGCCTCGCGCCCGGCCCTGAGCGCCGCGTCGAGGAACACGCCTGCGAGAAGCCGCCGGTAGAAGACGCCCGCGAACACCTCCGCCGCGCGGTCGCCCACCGGCCAGTAGGTGCCGACGAAATTGGCGACGCCGCCGCGCAGCAACGCTTCGGCGAAGCCGACGCTGCGGCGGACGACTTCGGGCTTGTCCGGCCGCGCCCGGTCGCCTTCGGCGGGCTCGCCGCGGATGCGGGCCGCTTCGCAGGCGTTGAAGACCATCAGCGCGGGCAGATTGCCGACGCCCGCGAGATCCGCGCCCGACAGCACTTCGCCATCGGCGCAGCGCAGGCCGCTGCGCGCACGCTGAAACGGGTCAAAGAAGGCGTGACCCGCATAATGCACCGCATCGAACGCGCCCGAAGCGAGGCAGGCGAGCACTTCCGACCTGCGCGCCTCCCGTCCGGTCAGCACGCGCAACCGCACCGAAGCGCCGAGCGTGGCGGCGAGCGCCTTCAACCGCTCGCCTTCCGCGCGCGCGCTGGGGAGGTCCTCCGTAGGATCGATCACCAGCAGCAGGCCGAACTGGTCGACGGCTCGGCGTCGCTCCAGCCACTTGGCGACGGAAAGGTCGGCGGCCTCGTAGCGGTGGCTCATGCCGCCCGCGAGCGCGGGCGCGACGCCGCCGATCCGGAGCGTCTCCCACGGGATCCGCGAGGCGGCGGCGTCATGGACGACGACCAGGTGCTGCCCGGCGTGATGGGCGAGCGCCTGGCGGACGCTGTCGGTCAGCACCAGCGCGCCGAGCCGGTCGCCGAACGCGGCGAGCGCGGCTTCATCCATCGCCTCGATATCGTCGAGCAGGCGCAGATGGTCGCCGAGCGCATCCCGGCCGCGGGGATCAAAGGTCCGGTGTCCGGCGATGATCGCGGCCTTGTCGCCGCTGGTCAGCACCGACGCGGTGAAGCCGCTGTCGTGCTCCTGCTCGTTCTCCTCGCGAACGATGAGGTACACCCTTGAGGACGCAGGAGCGTCGGCGTGGAGCGACGCCGGCGACGGCAGCGGCGGCAGACGCTTCTCCCGAAAGGTGAGCTCCACCTCGTCGAACAAGGTGGTCGCCGACAGGCGGAACAGCATCTGCCGGATCAGTTCGAACCGTCCGGGGTCGAGTTCGCAGATGGCGATGCCGCGGAAACGGTCGCCGCCGTCGGCATCGGCAAGCCCCCGCAGCAGTCCGCGGATCAGGTGGACGATCGTGTCCTCGGACAGATCGCCGACGCCGCCGCCGAACGTCACCATCGCGAAATCGTCGACCCGGCTGGCGACGCAGGTGCGGATCAGATTTTCCGCGGCGACTTCGAGCACCGCGGAATCGAAGCGGTCGAAGGGGCCCAGACCGACGAACGCGACCCCGCCCGAGCGCAGCGCCCGCCTGCCGCTGGGCACGATCGACACCGCGCCGACATCGCCGCTGAACATGCGGCGCGAGACCATGTCGCTGACCGCGCCGCCCATGGCCTCGTCGATCGCTCGGGCCGCGCCGGTCGGCTCGACGTTCTTGAACAGGCCGAGCACGTACAGCCCGGCTTCGACCCGCGTGATGTCGCCCTGCACCAGCGTCAGCTCCAGCCGCCGCTCCCGTCCACGCCCCACGACCAGCCGGTCGGTGAACACGGGCGTGGGCACGGCGTCGGCCGCGGCGATCGCGCCGACCTCGGCCGGGCCCGCGAACTCGGCGAGCAGCAGCCGCTGATCGGCGAGGCTGGGCAGCGACGGCGCCATCGGCGAGACGTCGCGCGAAAGATCGCCTTCGCGCACGATCCGCTCGGGCGCGGACCCGCGGCGCGGCTGCGTCGGCAAAGTCTCCGTCCGTCCGGTGGCAAGGATCGACGGCAGCGCCTTCTGAATGTCGCGCCGTCCGGGCAGGCCGCCGTGCTCGCCCGGCACATAATAGGTCGTCGCCCCGGGCAGCAGCGCGCATTTGAGCGGAACTGTGCCGTCGCCTTCGCCTGACAGCGTATAGGCGAACTCGGATCCGGGCCCGTCGGCCAGCCGGGCGTCGACCACCGTCTCCTGACCGACCCCCGCGATCAGCACCATGTCCACCCCCGCGCGGCTCGAGGGCAGCCCCTCCTGCACGCGGCGCGCGTCGCGGAGCAGCGCGGCGGCGGGGCGTTCGCCGAGCATCGGCCAGTTCGCCAGGTCGAACAGGTCGGCGGCGCTGGTCCGCGGCGCGGGCATCAGTTCCATCAAACCCGGGAAGGTGCCGAAAATGCGCGCGAGCTCTGCAGCATTGTGATGCTGGTCGATCCGGTCGAGCAGCGGCACCGTGCCGCCGACGCCGCGAAACGCCTGCACCGGCGCGAACGAGCCGGCGTTGGGCGTGCCCAGCATGACGATGCGCTTCAGCGGCCCGCCGACATGGGCCAGCGCGGCGCGCGCGACCAGCCCGCCCATGCTGTGCGCGACGATCTGCACGTCGCGCTTCTCGTCGCGGATCGCGGCGGCGAGCGCCTTTCCCGCGGCCGCGATGCTGGTCCGCCAATCATAGGGCCAGAAATCGGCGTCGAACCCGTCCGCGCGGAGCCGCAGCTTGAGCGTGAGATAGGCGAGCAGGATGACCCCCATCGGCTCGATTCTGCCGCCGGGCGGCCGGGCTCCGGGCGCGAGCGCGAGCTCGGCGAGCCGCCCCAGCAGGATTTTCGCGGGATCGGCCCAGATGACCCCGAACAGCCGCGGGTAGCCGAGCTTGGACCCCATGATGCCGGGCAGGATCAGGACGCGGTCGCCGCCGCGCACCGAGCGCCGCGCCGCCGCCTGCGCCAGCTGACGCAGCTCGCGGTATTGCGCCTCGCCGAAATAGTCCTGGAGGATGCCGGCGTTCTCCCCGCTGTCGAGCGCCGCTTCAATCTCTGTGTCGGTCAGGCCGAAGCCGGTGCGCAGCGCGGGCGCGTCCTCAGGCATCGCCGACGGAAGGGACTGCGGCGTCGTCGTTCCGGGCTTGCGCGGAGCTGCCATCGCCGTTCCCCCTCGATCGCCGACTCGCGTCGGCGATCGCGAGTGTGAGCGTGTCCCGGCCCGTTCGGCAATCGACCCGCCGCGCGTGGCTTGGATGAATTTTGTACGTCGCGCGCCGGCGAAGCGTGTTAGCATGCGGCGGGCGTCCCGCGCCCGTGTACCCGTTGCGTGCCTCCACTCGCGGCGCCGTTCGTACCGGTCGTCGCCGGCAAGGATGCGCTGATGGCGATAGGACGGGGCGGCAGCACGGCCGCCGGGCTGCTGATGATCGGATCGGCGCTGGCGATCGTGGCGGCATGCGTGCCCAAGGCGCGGCCGTCGCCGACGACGGTGGCGGGCCTGGGACAGGGATGGAGCGCGCAGGATCGCGAGCGCTGGTACACCGGCTCGCAGGGCTCGCGCCTCATTCCCGAACAATGGCTCCTGGCGTTGGAGGAGCCGGAGGGCGCGGGCAAGTTCATGGCCCCCGCCCATTTCGCGCGGTTCGGCTATCTGCCGTCGACAGGCAGCGTTCTGCCGGTCGGGTTCGCGATCGACGATCAGCCCGACAGCGGATTGAAGGCGACCAGGCTGCGCTGGTTCGCGGGGCAGGGGAACCGCGAACGGTGGGTGGGGCTGAACTGCGCGGCGTGCCACACCGCCGAGGTGACGTTCAACGGCCATGTCGAGCGGGTCGACGGCGGTCCGACGCTCGCCGACTTTCAGGGGTTCACCGACGCCTTGTTGAAGGCGCTGCGGCGCACGCGCGACGATCCCGCCAAATGGGACCGCTTCGCCGTCGCGGTGCTCGCCGGGCGCGACGACGCGGCCAACCGTCGGCTGCTGCGCGAAGCGTTCGAGCAGCTCGTCGCTTATGAGGAGAACCTCGACCGCCTGAACGCGACCGCGTCCGTCTATGGTCACGGACGGCTCGACGCGGTGGGGCACATCCTGAACAAGGTCGCGTTCCTGACCGAAGCCGATCCGCAGATGCGCGGCGAGCCCGATGCGCCGGTGAGCTATCCCTTCATCTGGAACGCCAACCAGCACGATTTCCTGCAATGGAACGGCATCGTCCCGAACAGCAAGGTCGCGCTGGGCCGCGGCAGGCACATCGACGGCGGCGCGCTGGTCCGCAACACCAGCGAAGTGATGGGCGTGTTCGCCGACGTCGACGTCAACCACGAGTTCGGGCGAAAGGGCTTTCCCTCCAGCGTCGACACCGAAAACCTGATCGCGATGGAGATCCAGCTCGGCCGCCTCCAGTCGCCCGCCTGGCCCGCCGCGTTCGGCCGGATCGATCCGGGCAAGCGGCGGCACGGCGAGCGGCTGTTCAAGCAGGTGTGCGCCGGGTGTCACGCGCCGCTCGAGCGGACCGACGTGACGACGCCCATCACCGCGGAGATGACGCCGATCTGGGCGCCCGCGGGGGTGGACACCGATCCCTGGATGGCGTGCAACGCCTACAGCTATCGCGCGCTCGGCGGTGTGATGACGGGCGGCCGCGTCATCTTCTCGCCCCGCGACGAGCCGGAGATCGCCGAGGAGGATTACACCCGCGCCTATCTGCAGGCGCAGGCGATCGGCGTGCTCTGGGCGAAGAAGGGCCCGATCGTGAAGCGGGTGGCGCAGATCGCGCTCGGCGGCACGCCGCGCATCCGGGTCGCGCCGCCGGGTCCGCCGCCCCCGCCGCCGCCGGGCGCGCTGGCGCCCGAGCAGCTCAGCCGCGAGCAGCGGCTCGCGCTGTGCATCGCCAAGGCGGACGAGCCCGACATCGCGCCGAGCGCCGATCCCGAGCAGGAGAAGCGCCGCAAGACGCAGCTGACCGAAAAGCGGCTGGTCTCCTACAAGGCGCGCCCGCTGAACGGCATTTGGGCGACCGCGCCCTATCTCCACAACGGTTCCGTCCGGACGCTGTGGGACCTGCTGCAACCCACTGAGAAGCGGGCCAAAAGCTTCTGGGTCGGCAACCGGGCGTTCGATCCCGCGCTGGTCGGGTTCCACGATCGGCAGAGCGCGGTCGGATCGCGGTTCAGCGTCGCCGACGCGCAAGGAAGGCCGATCCACGGCAATTCCAACCGCGGCCACGATTACGGCAACGCGCGCCTGGACGACCGGGAACGCTGGGCGCTGATCGAATACATGAAGTCGTTGTGAGGAGGTCCCCGATGCGACACGCGGTCCGCCTGCTGATCGCCGCGGCGCTTGTGCTGCCGGGCTGCGCCTATCACCGGCTGGTCGTGCCGGTGCCCAACGCGGCGGACCAGACCTATCACCCGGTGCGATCCAGCGCGCTCGGCTGGGGAGCGATCGAAAAGACGTCGGTGGCCGAAAAGTGCACCGCGAACAGCATGTCGGAGGTGCGGGTCCGCAGTTCGCTCCTCCAGTCGCTCGGAACCGTCCTGACACTCGGCTTCTGGCAGCCCGCGCGCGTCGAGTATCGCTGCGGCAAGGCGCCGACCGGGGTGGGCTCGATCGAACCCTAGAGGGGAGGGGCGCCGCATGGCCCGCACGATCTTCTTCGACGAACGCGAATGGACCAACTGGCACCTGACGGTCCGCGACCAGCCGATCGCGGGCCGTTTCGAGCTGCATAACAGCGCGGGCGCGCCGACCCTCGCCCGCATGGCGGAAAGCGCGGCGGCGGTGCAGAAGCTGCTCGCGCGCGCCTTCGCCGAACGCCGCCGGGTGCGCGCGCAGGGCGCGGCCTGGTCCTTTTCCGAAGCGCCCGCGGTGCCCGGCGGCTGGTCGCTGGCGACCGGCTACGCCAATTGGCTGTTCCCGCTGCCGTCGCCCCATGTCGCGCCGGACTTCTCGGGCGACCGCGACGGGCTGATGCTGTGCCAGACCGGGATCTCGGTGTCCGAGCTCAACATCTATCTGGAGGCGCGCGGCCGGTCGCTGGCGACCACCGGCGCATCAAACGGCCAGACGATCGTCGGCGCGATGAGCACGGGCACGCACGGCTCCGCGGTCGATCAGCCCGCGATCCAGGGCCAGGTGCGCGGGTTCCAGCTCATCCCGTCGCCCGACCGCAACCTCTGGGTCGAGCCGGAGAGCCGCCCGGCGACCGACGGCCGCATGGCCGCGGCGCTCGGCGCGACGGTGGTTCGCGACGACCGGCTGTTCGCGGCCGCGCTAGTCGGACTGGGAGCGTTCGGCGTCATCCATGCGGTGCTGGTCGAGACCGCGCCGATCTTCCTGATGGAGATGAATCGCCAGCGCATGCCGATGTCGGCGGGGCTGGACCGCGCGATGACGGGCGGCGGGTTCGACGCGGTCGACCTGCCCGGGCCGGAGGGCAGGCCCTATTTCTTCCAGTCGGTCGTCAACCAGCATATCGACCGCGGCCACGCCTATGTCACCGTCGGGCACAAGCTGCCCTGGGACGCCGCGCACCGGCTGGAATATCGCATCCGCGAGCGGCGGGGGCCCGGCTACAATCTGGCGGTGGTCGTGGCCAATGTGCTGGAGGCCGCCCCGGGCCTCACGCCCCGGCTCACCAAGGCGATCCTGTCCGATCAATTGGGGCCGGTCGTCGCGCGCCGGGGAAGCTGGGGGCAGATCTTCAACTTCACCACGCCGCGCGCAGGGGTCGGCGGAGCCGCGGTCGCGGCCCCGGTGGAGCGCACCCTCGACGTCCTGGAGCAGTTTCAGAAAGCGCTCGCGACCGTCGGCCAGGCGCCGGTGGCGTTCGCGTGCCGTTATTGCGTCCGCTCGCCCGGGCTGCTCGCCTTCACGCGCTATCCCCGGTGCACGATCGTCGACATCGACGGGATCGACAGCCGATCCACTCGCCGCGTGATGACCCAGGCGATCGCGAACCTGCGTGCGGCGGGCATCCCGCATGCCGAGCATTGGGGCAAGCTCAACCAGATGACCGCGGCCAGCGTGCGGGACGCTTACGGCGACGACGTCGAAACCTGGATGCGCGCGCGGACCGATCTTCTCGATCGCGAGGGCGAATATGTGTTCGGCAGCGCGTTTCTGGACCGCCTTGGGTTGACCAGCGCGCGCTTCTGACGGGCGAGGAAGCGGCTGGGGCGCGCGCTTGGGCCCGCACGCATGCGCCGCGTCCGAATTGACGTCGGCGACTTCGGTGGCCTAGCGGGCGTCATCGATCGTGGTTCCGTGCGGACCCGCCCAGCTGAAAGCTTTTATGCCCCACGCCAAATTGCTCATCCTCCGCTCCGGCCCCGCGGGCTTCACCGCCGCGGTCTATGCCCCGCGCGCCAATCTGAAGCCGGTGCTGGTCACCGGCATCGCGCACGGCGGGCAGCTGACGACCACGACCGACGTCGACAATTGGCCCGCCGACGCCGACGGGGTGCAGGGCCCCGAGCTGATGGAGCGGTTCCAGCGGCATGCCGAGCGGTTCGGCACCGAGATCCTCTACGACCATATCCACACCGCCAAGCTCGGCGAGAAGCCGTTCACCCTGATCGGCGACAACGACACCTACACCTGCGATGCGCTGATCATCGCGACGGGGGCTTCGGCGCAATATCTGGGCCTGCCGTCCGAAGAAGCCTTCATGGGCAGGG
>SXHP01000147.1 GCA_005773165.1 Sphingomonadales bacterium
GATCGACCTGATGGACGGGCTCGACGAGGACGCGGTCGCCAATCGCCCGACCTACAACGGCGAGGAGCAGGAGCCCGAGCTGTTTCCCGGGCTGTTCCCCAACCTGCTCGCCCACGGTGCCGCGGGGATCGCGGTCGGCATGGCGACGAGCATCCCGCCGCACAACGCCGCGGAGCTGCTCGACGCCGCCATCGCGCTGGTCGACGATCGCGAGACCGACGTGCTCCGTTTCGTGCGCGGGCCGGACTTCCCGACCGGCGGGCTGGTCGTCGATTCCGCGGCGGTGATCGCCGAAAGCTATCGCACCGGCCGCGGCGCGTTCCGTGTCCGCGCGCGCTGGTCGATCGAGCGCGAGAAGGGCGGCGGCTGGACCGCGGTGGTCACCGAGATCCCCTATGGTGTCCAGAAGGGCAAGCTGATCGAGCAGATCGCCGCGCTGATCAACGACCGCAAGCTGCCGATCCTGGCCGACGTCCGCGACGAATCGGACGAGCTGATCCGCCTGGTGATCGAACCGCGCAGCCGCACCGTCGATGCGGGCGTGCTGATGGACGGGTTGTTCCGCCTGACCGACCTCGAAGTGCGCGTGCCCCTCAACCTCAACGTGCTCGACAAGGACCGCACGCCCAGGGTGATGAGCCTGCGCGAGGCGCTCGCCGCCTGGGTCGATCATCAGTTCGTCGTGCTGGACCGCCGCACGCGCCACCGGCTGGACAAGATCGCCGACCGGATCGAGCTGCTCGACGGCTACCTCGTGGCCTTTCTCAACCTCGACCGCGTGATCGAGATCATCCGGACCGAGGATGAGCCCAAGGCGGTGATGATGGACGAGTTCCGCCTGTCCGATCGCCAGGCGGAGGCGATCCTCAACATGCGGCTGCGCTCGCTCCGGCGGTTGGAGGAGTTCGAGATCAGGGGCGAGCGCGACAAGCTCGACAAGGAGCAGGCGCAGCTCGCCGCGCTGCTCGAATCGCCCGCGAAGCAGCGCACCCGGATGAAGCGCGACCTCGGCCGGATCAGGGACCGCTACGGCGAGGAGACCGCGCTCGGCAAACGGCGCACGACGATCGAGGAGGCTGCGCTCGCACGCGACATCCCGCTGGAGGCGATGATCGAGCGCGAGCCGATCACCGTCATCTTGTCGCGTCGCGGCTGGATCCGGGCGATGAAGGGGCATGTCGATCTCGCCTCCGCCGACACCGCCAAGTTCAAGGAAGGCGACGGCCCGGCCCACGCCTTTCACGCGCAGACCACCGACAAGCTGCTGCTGGCCGCGGAGAACGGCCGCTTCTTCACGCTCGCCGCCGACAAACTGCCCGGCGGCCGCGGATTCGGCGAGCCGGTGCGAGCGATGGTCGACCTCGACGGCAATGTCGGGATCGTGGCCTTTCTGCCCGCGCGCAGCGCCGCCAAGCTGCTGGTCGCGGCGTCCGACGGGCGCGGCTTCGTCGTGCCCACCGCGGACACGATCGCGGAAACGCGCAAAGGGAAGACCGTGGTCACCCCGCGGACCGGCGCGGTGCTCAAGGTGGTTCGAAGAATCGCGCCCGACGCCGATTACGTCGCGGCGATCGGCGACAATCGCCGCCTGGTCGCATTTCCGCTCGCCGAGCTTCCCGAACTGTCCCGCGGCACCGGCGTCCAGATCCAGCGGTTCCGCGACGGCGGGCTTTCGGACGCGACCACCTTCGCCTTCGCGAGCGGTCTCAGCTGGCCGATGGGCGGCGACACCGGGCGCACGCGGACGGAGGCCGACATGAACCCCTGGCGCGCTGCGCGCGGCGCGGCCGGGCGGATGCCGCCGACCGGCTTTCCGCGCTCCAACCGTTTCGACGGCTAAGCCGTTCAGTTTCCTTCAACCGTCCTTAACCACTCGCGGGTACCAGCAGTGGCGATGTCCACCGCATCCGCCACCCGACCGCTCGTCGATCCCGTGAACGCGCTGCTCGCGGTCGAGCTGCTGCCGATCCCGGCGGCGATCGTCGGCTGCGACGGGGTCACCGCGTCGCTCGTCGCGGCGAACCGCCCGTTGCGCCTTGCCGGGCTTGCGGACGATCGCGGCCGGTGTCCGCTGATCGACGGGCTCGGCGACCGGATCGCCGACTTCCTGCGATCGACGGAGATAACCTGCAGCTTCGCCTGGACGATCGGCGAGACGATCGACCGCCGGTTTTTCGCCGTTACCTTCTCGCGTTCGACGCCCGACCTGCGCAGCCGCTGCCTCGTCACACTGATCAACGAAACGGCGCACCGCCATACCGAGCGCAGCCTTCACCGCGAGATGACCACCGACAGCCTGACCGGGCTGCCCAACCGCCAGGGCTTCGGCGACCTGATCGAGGCGTGCGAAGACCGCTCCGATCACGCGGTGCTGGTCGTCGACCTCGATCGTTTCGGCCGGTTCAACGCCTGCCTCGGCTCGCTGTCGGGGGACGAGCTGCTGATCAGCGTCGCGCGGCGGATCAGGGGCGCGCTGCGCGCCCGCGACACCTTGGCGCGGATCGGCGGCGACGAGTTCGGTATCTTCATGGCGGTGGACGAGGACCGCTCCGAAGCCGAGCATGTCGCGAAACGCATCCGCCTCGCGCTCGCCGCTCCGTTCCGGCTGTCGGAATATGAGATCAAGGTCGAATGCTCCATCGGAATCGCGTTCGGCGGCGACGAGCACGACGACGGAGAGGACGGCGGCGAAGAGCTGATCCGCCACGCCCAGTTCGCGGTCAATCGCGCAAAGGTGACCGGCAAGGCGGAGGCGTATCAGACCCAGGCGTTCGCGGTCGTGCGCGAGCAGTTCGCGATCGAGACCCAGCTGCGCCGCGCGATCGAGAACGGCGACATGCGCCTCGCCTTTCAGCCGATCTGCGATCTGTCCGACGGCCGGATCGTCTGCCTGGAGGCGCTGGCGCGTTGGCGCACGCCCGACGGGCGCGACATCGGTCCCGCCGAATTCATTCCGGTGGCGGAGGAATCCGGATTGATCTTGCCTCTCGGCCGCTGGGCGCTCGGCGAAGCGACGCGGACGCTGGCGGCGTGGGACGAGGCGGCGGGCGGCTGCTGCGGCGTCCAGGTCGCGGTCAATCTGTCGCCGATACAGCTCCAGCGCGACGGCATCGTCGGCCTGGTCGGCGATGCGCTCGCGCAGACCGGGCTCACGGGCGATCGGCTCAAGCTCGAACTGACCGAAAGCGCGCTGGTCGCCGATCCGGAGCGGACCGCGCAGACGATGCGGGCGCTGAAGGATCTCGGCACGACGCTGGCGATGGACGATTTCGGGACGGGCTATTCGAACCTCGCGCACCTCCAGACCCTGCCGATCGACATCCTCAAGATCGACCGGAGCTTCGTGACCGGCATGCTCGCGGACCGCGACAAGATCGCGATCGTCCGCGCGGTTCTGAGCCTGGCTCAGGCGCTCAGCATGCGCACGGTGGCAGAAGGCGTGGAGACCAATGCGCTTGCGCAGACGCTCTCGGCGCTGGGCTGCAACATGGGGCAGGGCTTTCTCTACGCTCGGCCGCTCGAGAGCGCCGACGCTTATGCGATGATCGCGCCGCCGAGCGCCTGACCCGTCACTTCGCGAGCGATGGCGAGCGTGCGCGCCTCATCGGGAAAGCCTTCGGCGATCCACCGGGCCTCGATCACCTTGAGCGCGCGCGCGACCTCCGGTCCCTTGGCGAGCCCCATCGACACGAGCGCGCCGCCGCCGATCGGCAGCCGCGGCGGGGCCCAAGCGAGAACGGGGCTCGGGTCGCCGCCCGCGATCAGCAGACGATCGACCGCGATCGCGGAGCCGACACGATAGGCGAGCCCGAGCGGCCCCTCGACCCCCGCACCCTCTGTCGCGAGGCTGAGGCGGCGGCGGTCGGCGTTGGACAGCTTCAGCCGCGCGCCGACCGCTTCGGCCGCGTCGGCGGGCAGCAGCGCGGCAAGCCTGCGGATCGCGTCGGGGGCGACGCCGTACGCGGCTTCGGCTCCGGCGAGCGTCGCCAACCGGTCGACGCCCGCGCCGTCGATCTCGGGAAGCACCGCGCGAAGGATGCCGCGTGCGACCATCAGCGCAATCGTGGGCGTCGCGTGGCGCGCGACGAGCAGCTTCAGGAGTTCCGCCGCGATCCGCTCGCGCGATAACGCCATCAGGTCGTTGGCGCGGTCCGTGCAGGCGTCCAGTCCTTGCGCGTCGACCTGCTCGCCGAAGCGCGCGTGGAAGCGGAAGAAGCGGAGGATGCGCAGGTGGTCCTCCGCTATCCGTTGCAGCGGATCGCCGATGAAGCGGACCCGGGCTGCCGCCAAATCGTCGAGCCCGCCGAAATAATCGAACACCTCGCCGCTCGCGGGATCGGCGTAGAGCGCGTTGATGGTGAAATCGCGGCGGCTCGCGTCGATGCGCCAGTCGTCGGTGAAGGCGACCACGGCATGCCGCCCGTCGGTCGACACGTCGCGGCGCAGCGTCGTCACCTCGACAGGGCCCCCCGCGGTGATCGCGGTGACGGTGCCGTGCGCGAGTCCCGTAGGCACGACGCGGACGCCCGCCGCCTTCATCAAGGCGACGGCGGCATCAGGGGTGTGCCGGGTCGCGATGTCGATGTCGGCTACCGGCAGCCCCAGCAGGGTGTCGCGCACCGCACCCCCGACGAAGCGCGCGTCCTCGTGCCCCAGCACCGCGGCCAGTTCGGCCAGGCCCTCGCGGCTGCGCCATTCAGCAGCCGGCATCACGACCATGAAAGCCGCCGCGAAAGGTTGACGATGATCCCGGCGGTCGCTCCCCAGATGCGCCGGTCGGGCCATGGTATCTCGTAGAAGCGGCGCGTTCGCCCTTGCCATTCGGCGCTGGTCTCGCGGTGGTTGGCCGCATCGAGGAGGAAGGCGAGCGGCACCTCGAACACCGCGGCGACCTCCGCCTCGTGCGGAACCAGCGGCAGGTCGGGGGGGACGACGCCGACCACGGGGACGATGTCGTACCCCGTGCCGGTGCGGAAGCGATCGGTGGCGCCGACGACATGGACTGCGTCGGTCGGCATCGCGACCTCCTCATGCGCCTCGCGCAGCGCCGCGGCGACCGCGTCGGCGTCCTCGGGATCGACGCGGCCGCCGGGAAAGGCGACCTGGCCTGCATGGCGGCGCAGCGTGTCGGTGCGCTGGGTCAGGATCACGCCGGGCTCGGCGCGGTCGGTGATCGCGATCAGCACCGCAGCGGCGACGTTCCGCTCGGCGGGCGGCATGTCGTCGCCCGCGAGCGCAGGGGGACCTGCGCTTGTCGACAGCGCGCTCGCCAGCCGTTCGGCCAGCGTCACGCCGCCGCCAGCGGAAAGAACGCTCCGTCGCTCCAGACGCCCGGCGACGAGCCCTCGCTCGCCAGCGCGCGCTCGGCGAGTTCGTAATAGACAGAACGCGCGACCAGCGCCTCCAGCCCGCCGCGGACGTGGAGATAGGGACGGGGTCCGTCTTCGCCTTGCGCGAAGCGGAGCAGGTGCTCGGGGCCCGCGTTCACCAGATCGCCGGTGTTGAGCTGAAACGCGAGCTTCGCGTCGGGCCCTTCGCCGTCCGCCTTCATCGCCACCGCGACGAACGGCGCATCCTCGACCGCGATGGCGAGCTTTTCGACCGGGGTCACCAGCACATAGCCGCCGTCGGGCTCGCGGCGCAGGATGGTGGAGAAGAGCCGCACCATCGCCGGTCGCCCGATCGGCGAGCCCTGGTGATACCATGTCCCGTCACGCGCGATCCGCATCTCGCTGTCGCCGCAATGCTGGGGGTTCCATTGCTCCACCGGCGGAAGGCGCTGCTCGGCGACCGCGCGCGCGACCTCCGCCAGCGACATGGCGGACAGATCGGGGGCGGGCTCCATCGGCATGGGCCGCAGGTAGGCGCGGGCGGCGGGCGCGTAAAGGCTCAGACCGGCACCGTGGTCCCGGGGCCGAGATCGCCCGCCGCATCGGGGACGCGGGGACCGCGGGCGAGCAGCCGCCGCCGTTCGACCGGCCCCGGCAGGCGCCACTTGCCGGTGCGATCGGCGGTGAACGCGAAGAAGCGCCCGTAATATTCCGGATCGCCGATCAGCATCAAACCGTCGCCGATCGCGGCTCCATCGGCATCCGCTTCGGCCAGCGCGCGCTCCATCAGCCGCCGCCCGATCCGCTCCTGCTGGCGCTCGGGCGCGACCGCGACCGGACCGACCATGACCAGCGGGTGAACTGTGCCCTCATCGGTCATCAGCGCAACGGGCCAACATTGGATCGAACCCACGACGGCCCCGTCGTCGACCGCAGCGAAGCTCAGACTTGCGATCGCCCGCGCGGCGCCGCGTACGCGATAGGCCGTGCGGACATGCCGATCAGCGCCGAACGCGCGATCAAGCAGCATCTCCACGGCGGCAGGATCAACAGCGGCAAGCGGAACGAGATCAACCAACGCGCGGTGCTTTCGGGTGACCCGGCATGGACGCCGGGGGCGCTGCGCATTACCCTCGACCCTGCCTAACGCAAGCGGAACCCGCGCCATGAAGCTCTATGATGCCGTTTGGGCGCCCTCGCCGCGCCGGGTCCGCATCTTTCTGGCCGAGAAGGGCGTCGAGGTCGAGCGCGTCGCGATCGACCTGCGTGGAGGCGAGCACCTTTCCGATCCGTATCTGGCGATCAACCCGCGCGGCGCGGTGCCCGCGCTCGAACTCGACGACGGCGAGGTGATCTGCGAATCGGCCGCGATCTGCCGCTATTTCGAAGGGCTGCACCCCGAACCCGCCTTGTTCGGGCGGACTCCGCTGGAGATCGCGCGTGTCGAGAGTTGGACGCGGCGGATCGAGGCCGACGGCTATGCCGCGGCGGTCTATGCGCTGCGCAATGCGTCGCCCGCGTTCGCAGGGCGAGGGGTGGCTGGCAAATGGCCCGAGATGGCGCAGATACCCGAGCTCGCCGTCCGCGCCACGATCATGTGGGAAGCCTTCGTCGAGGCGCTGGACCAGCGGCTGACCGCGCGCGAGTGGATCGCGGTGGACGACTACAGCTTCGCCGACATCACCGCGCTGATCACGATCGATTTCGCACGCGCCGCGAAGCTGAGGGTGCCGGAGAGGGCGCGCCGCCTGCTCGATTGGCATGCGGCCGCAAGCGCTCGCCCCAGCGCCGCCGCCTGACGGCTTTTCCCGCGGCCTGCGTCTGCTAGGGGGGCGGGAATGGAAGACACGCTTCAGCTCGAAGTTCACGACATGGAGGTGCCGGTGCTGACCGGCATCTATTCCGAGGAAACGCACCTGCCGCAGCCGCTGCGAATTTCGCTCACCGTGGATCTCGCGCTGCCGCAGCGTTTCGCCCCCGATACGCCGCTGTCGGCGTCCAAGAACTATCTCGATCTCAAGCGCGCAGCGACCGACTCGCTTCCCCCTGGCGTTCATTTCACCCTGATCGAGGCGGTCGCCGACCATATCTGCGACACACTGTTCCTGCAGGATGCGCGCGTCCTCCGCGTGGCGGTCAAGATCGTCAAGCTGGCGATCGCCGAAGCGGGCGAAGCCATCGGGATCACCCTTGTGCGACATCGGCGGTGAGGATCGGGGCGGCGGACGACATCGCCGGGATCGTTCGTGCCGCGCGCGGCGATGCGGTGACGCTGGTCATCGATGAGGAGGGCGAGCCGCTCGCGCTCGCTCAGGCGCTCGCGAGCATCGGGCCGCTCGCGGTGGAGCGGGCGCCGGAGATGCGCGTCAACGCCGTATTCGTGCGGGCGGACGCGGTGGAGAGCGAAGTCGCCGCCGCCGTCGCCTTTCTCGATTCGGCGCGATCGACGACCGGACAGATCCTGTGGGTCGGTTCGTCCGCCTAGCCGCCGCGCGTGCGGCCGCAGGGGCCGAGCTGCGCGAGCACGAACGCGTAATCGGCCTGCGCCCGCTCCGCATCCGCGCCGCTCAGCGTCGTGGTCGCGCGCTCGGGAAGGGTTGCGGGCAGGCCGCAGGCGAGCCGGTACCAGAGCAGCGTGTCGCGCGGCGGCGGCCCCGCGGCCTCGTCGACCACTTCGCCCAGCGCCACCGCCCAGCGTGGCCGCTCGCCCGGTCGGCGAAGGACGGACAGCGACATCGGCGTATTGTCGGCGGTCTGCACGAAGACTTGCGTCTCTCCCTCTCCGGGCAAGGCGCCGGGAACGTGAAAGGCGTTGCCGATCCCCTTGACTGGCGGGGGCGAATCGGGCGCGACCGCGGCTTGGACGATCGCTCGCACGCGGGCGTCCGTATCGGGAGTCCAGTCGAGCTGCGCGTCCGGAGCGACGAGCTGCAGCTGGTCGGGCGCGCCAGGCACCGGGCGCGCGAGCAGCAGGACGCGCGCCTTCTTGAGCTTCGGGTACTTGCCGTTCGCGTCGGGCGCGACATCGAGCAGATAGCCGATGCGCGGCGGCGTGCCGCCTGCGCCGCGGATCAGCGCAAGGACGTCCGCGGTGACGTACAGCCGCTGACGTCCGGGGGCGACGCCCGCGGCCTCGGCACCCTTGATTCGCGCGGTTGAGCGGATAACCGCGTCCACCACGACCGGCGCGGCCAGGACGAGGTCGGCGGCGTCGGCATAGCCGAACGCGCCGGCAACGGGCGCAGGTCGGAGCGTCTGGGCTCCAACCGATGCGGGCGGAACGATCCAGAACATGATCGCGGCGAGGAAAAGACGCAACATGCGATCCTTTTAGCGAGGCCGCGCCGCCCGTTACAGAACCTATTTTGCGCGCCGGGAGTTTGTACGTTTGTTGCGCCCGACAAAGCGTTTGCGTGTCGGGGAACGTAACGATAGGAATCGCGCCTGTTCGAGGACGGCAACGGGCCCGGGCAGTCGATTTAGGGCTGGGTGGACGCTACGGCGTACGCACCGGCCGCGAGTTAGGGAGTGTGATTGCCGAATGGCCTATGCTGACCAGAAGATGTCCAGTGGCAAGGTGGTCGCGATCATTATCGTCGCGCTCATCCATGCCGCGCTGGGCTATGCCTTCATCACGGGGTTGGCCACCAACTTCGTGAAAAAGGCGAACGAGCAGCTGGACGTGTTCGACGTCGAGCCGCCCCCGCCGCCGCCGCCGCCGGAGGAGCCGCCGCCCCCGCCGCCGGATCAGCCCAATCTGCCGCCGCCGCCGACCCAGGTGGTGACCCCTCCGCCGATCGTGCAGACGACGTCGCCGGTGATGATGAACACGACGCCGGTGATTCCGCCGTCGCCGCCGCCGATCGCGCCGCCGGCACCGCCTGCGCCGCCTGCGCCGCCGGCTCCGCCGCGCGTGTCCCAGGCTGCGGGTCTCCGCGGCAATCCGGGGCAGTTCTTCGGGCCGGACGCCTACCCGCCCGCGGCGCAGCGCGCCGAGGCGCAGGGGCGGGTCGTCGCGTCGCTGACGGTCGGCACCGACGGGCGCGTCAGCGACTGCGTGGTGACCACGTCGAGCGGTAACAGCGATCTCGACAGCACCACCTGCCGGATTGCGAAGAGCCGCGTGCGCTTCACCCCCGCCAAGGACGAGGCGGGCAACCCGATCAGCTCGAAGTACACCTTGCCGGTGCGCTGGGTGCTGCCGCAGAACTGACCGGAGGTTCGGCCGGAGCTCGCCGCTTCGGCCGGATCGCCCACCCGATCCGCCGACCTGAATTCATCGCGATACACATCATCAGAGGGAACCGACCATGATCACCACCATTCTCGCCGCGGCCGGAGCGGCCCCGGAAGCCGAAAACCCCTACGGCCTCAAGGCTGCTCTCGAAGAAGGCGGACTGATCTCGCAGTCCGTGTTCGCGATCCTCGTGCTCATGTCGGTCGTGTCGTTCTACATCCTGTTCTCCAAGCTGTTCGAGCAGCAGAAGGTGATGAACCAGGGCAAGCGCGTCCGGCAGAGCTTCTGGCAGGCGAACTCGCTGCGCGAGGGATCGGCCAAGCTCGAGAAGAATTCGGCCTACAAGCAGCTCGTCGACGACGGCCTGGCCGCGCAGGAGCAGCACGAAAAGCTGACCGATCCCGTGGAAGCGCACGACTGGCTGCACGGATCGCTCGCGCGGTCGGAAGCGACGATCAACACCAAGCTCAGCAGCGGCCTGTCCTTTCTGGCGACCGTGGGCGCCACCGCACCGTTCATCGGGCTGTTCGGCACCGTGATCGGCATCTATCGCGCGCTGATCAAGATCGGCTCGTCGGGCCAGGCGTCGATCGACGCGGTCGCGGGTCCGGTCGGCGAGGCGCTGATCATGACCGCGCTGGGCCTGGTCGTCGCGGTTCCCGCGGTGCTCGCGTACAACTGGCTCCAGAGCCGCAACAAGGCGATCGCGCGCGACCTGTCGGCCTTCTCGACCGACGTTCTCGGCTCGCTCGCATCGGGCGGCGCGGTTCGTCCGGCGACGGTCGGCGCGACGACGGCGAAGGCCGCGTCTCCGACCACGACGACCGCCAAGCCCACCGGCGCGGGCGCGACCACGACGGCCGGGCAGACCGGCGGCGTTCAGACGCGCGCGTAACACCTAAAGGCGGGGTCGCGACGGTCGCGGCCCCGCAATTCCCGGTCTGCCGCTGCGGGCCAGAGTACGACATAGGATGGATCGCACATGGCGATGAGTGTTGGCGGCGACGGCGCCGAGGACAAGCCCCTTTCGGACATCAACACGACGCCGCTGGTCGATGTCATGCTGGTGCTCCTCATCATCTTTCTGATCGCGGTTCCGGTCGTGTTGCAGAGCGTCAAGCTCAAGCTGCCCGACGTCCGATACGATCCGACGACGACCAAGCCCGAGAACGTGCTGCTGTCGGTCACCGGCGACGCCGAGCGGTGCAATGTCTATTGGGGCATGTCGCCGGTGACCTCGCAGGAGCTGCTCGATCGTGCGGTGGAGAAGCTCAAGGTCGAGATCGACCGTCAGGGCGGCGAGGCGGCGGCGCAGAACAATCCGGATTTCGAGCTGCCCGAGGCGCATATCCGCGGCGACGTGAACACCCCGTACCGCTGCATCGGCGGCACCATCTACACGATGCAGCGCGCGGGCTTCGCCAAGGTCGGCTTCATCTCCGAGCCGGAGCCCGGCGCCAACCCGCGGACGTGACCGGCAGCCTCCGTGTTTGAGACCCAGGAGTATATGACATGTCAATGAGCGCCGGTTCCGACGACGGCGAACCGATGATGGAGATGAACACGACGCCGCTGATCGACGTCATGCTCGTGCTCCTCATCATGTTCATCATCACCATTCCGATCCAGACCCACGCGGTGAAGGTCGACCTTCCGGTCAATAGCAAGAACAATGCTCCGCAGGTCGATCCGCAGAAGAACAAGGTCACGATCGACGCGGCCGGCCAGGTCGCATGGAACGGCTCGCCGGTGGACGAGGTGACGCTGCGCCAGTATCTGGAGCAGACGAAGACGATCCAGCCTGAGCCCGAGCTTCACTTCCAGCCTGATCCGCAGGCGCGCTACGACCAGGTCGACAAGACGCTGGCGGTGATCAAGCGCTCGAACGTGGGCAAGCTCGGCTTCATCGGCAACGAGCAGTATCGCAACGATTTCTGATCGTCAGCGAGCGGCTATCCAGCAAGGCGGTCCCGGAAGGGGCCGCCTTTTTCGTATCCGGGGTCCGGAGAGACTTGCACGACTGTCTCCAAAGTGACATTCTCCTGTCACAAAAGTGAAACAGGAGCGGATGGCGATGCGGTTCGGACTCATCGGTGTGGCGATCGCGACGGCGATCGTGAGCAGCGCGGCGACGGCAGCCGACCGCAATGCGACAGGCGCGATCGTCGCCGGCGACTACCAGAAGGCCGAACAGGTCCTCCAGGCGGAACGCCGCATCTTTCCCCGCCGTCCGGAGCTCATGCTGAACCTCGCCGCGGTGTACCGCCAGACCGGCCGCGACGCCGAGGCGCGGGCGCTTTACGCCGATGTGCTGAAGCGCGAGAGCGTGGCGATGGACCTGCTGAACCAGCGCGTCGCGTCTTCGCATGCGATCGCGTCTGAGGGGATGTCCCGCCTCACCCAGGTTGCGGCTCGGTAGCCCCTTAGCTGGGCGATTTCGTAAGGGTGATGCCAGTAAACCTTATGGCCTAGACTCGTGTAGAGGCCAGCGGGCTCAAGTCGCACTTGCTTGTCCCGCGGTACGAAGTACGCCCAGCCTCCGGCC
This sequence comes from Sphingomonadales bacterium, assembly GCA_005773165.1. GTDB lineage: Bacteria > Pseudomonadota > Alphaproteobacteria > Sphingomonadales > Sphingomonadaceae > Sphingomonas. Next base: position 12,113 of record SXHP01000147.1, read on the forward strand.
AAGTACGCCTTTGTAAGGATGTTGACGCCCGCTGGAGAGACCTCAACATCCTCCGGCTCAGGATTGCTGATGGTTCGCGGCCATCGGCTCTTCGGGATATCCTTCACGGTCCCGACTGCATGGGTCCTCAGCAGAACTTGCGATTCCGGGTGGATCGCCTGCAACGCCGATGGCTCGCGCTTTGAGCGCATGCATCCGCCGAGGAGAGCAAGCGCCGCCAGGCTCGCGATAGAAGGTGGCCCCTGGCGCCGAGGCTTCCGCTCGGGCGCCGCAGTCATAGCCGCGGCAAGGTCACCCCGCGCTGGCCCATGTATTTCCCCGCGCGGTCGGCGTAGCTCGTTTCGCAGGGTTCGTCGCCGCGGAGGAACAGGAACTGACACGCGCCTTCGTTCGCATAGACGCGGGCGGGGAGCGGAGTCGTGTTCGAGAATTCGAGGGTGACATGCCCCTCCCAGCCCGGCTCCAAAGGGGTCACGTTGACGATTATGCCGCAGCGCGCATAGGTCGATTTGCCGAGGCAGATGACGAGCACGTCGCGGGGCACGCGAAAATACTCCACCGTCCGCGCCAGGGCGAAGCTGTTCGGCGGGATGATGCAGCAGTCGGTCCGGCGATCGACGAAGCTGTTCGCCGCGAAATTCTTCGGGTCGACGATCGCGCTGTCGACGTTGGTGAAGATCTTGAACTCGTCGGCGACGCGCGCGTCATAGCCGTAGGAGGACAGGCCGTAGCTGATGCAGCCGTCGCGGCGCTGCGCCTCGACGAACGGCTCGATCATCGCGTGGTTGAGCGCTTGCTCGCGAATCCAGCGGTCGGATTGGATTGCCATGCTCCCCCTCTCGCGGGGAAGCGCGGTGTAGGCAAGGGGCCGAACCGGGAGAGGCCGAGCGACCTCTCCCGATCCGCGTGCGTCAGCGCTGGTCGGAGCCCGATGCGCCCTGGCCCATGCCTGACCCGCCGGAACTTCCCTGACCGCCGGAGCCGCCGGAGCCGCCTGTGCCGCCGCCCATACCGCCCGACTGGCCCGCGTCCTTGTTGCGGTTGGGATCGTTGCCCTGCTGGTTCTGCTGGCGCTCCATGTTCTGCTGCCGATCCTGGTTCTGGCCGCCGGCGCCGCCGCCCTGGCCGCCCTGGTTCATCGATCCGCCGCCTTGGTTGCGGTCGTCCATGGTCCATCTCCTAACGTGCAAACCCCTCTTATCGGGGGCGAAGGTACAACGCGGAAAAGAGGAGATGGGTTCACGGTTAAGCCCGTCGTGGCAGCGGTACGGCTTTAGCTCAGCTCCCTTGGAACCGACGGAGCGGTGGGCAGGCGCGATCCGGATCGCCGCTCCTTACCCGATCCCCAGATCGCGCGGGCCGAAGGCGTCGGGGAGGAGGGTGGAGACGCGGTAGCTTTCGACCGCGCCGCCCTCGGCCGCGCCGCAGTGGACCGGGAAGTCGCGTGCGCCCATTTGCGCGGCTTCGTTGAGGACCTGGCGGCAGCGGCCGCAGGGGCGGACGGGAGCGGCGCCGGTCGGGCGGCCGTCCCTGTCCATCACGCCGCCGATGACCGCGATGGCGGCGACGTCGCGGAGGCGGCCCGCGGCGCTGAGCGTGGCGATCGCGACGGTCTCGGCGCAAAGCGAGAGGCCGTAGCTGGCGTTTTCGACATTCGCGCCGGTCACGACAGTGCCGTCGGTCAGCAGCACCGCCGCGCCGACCGCGAAGCGCGAGTAAGGCGCATGGGCGTTGCGCGCCGCGACACGCGCGTGCTGGATCAAGGCATCAACATCGTCGTTCATGGCGCCACCACGTTCCAGTTCACCGGTCCTTCGACCCCGTCGATGCGCCGCAGGTCGCTTGCGCGCCACATCCGCCAGGGACGCGCGGCATAACCGGGCGAGAAGGCGTTGCCGATCGCCCAGATCGGGCGCTGCACGCTGGCCGACACCGCATAATCGCCCTCCAGCGCGCGCGAGAGACGGAGGAGGACGGGCTTGCCGGTATGCGCCTCGACCCGTTCGACGAAGCGCGCGACATCGCGGGCGAGCGCCGCCTGGTCGGGTCTTGCGGCGCAATCCGCGCGATAGTCGACGTCGACCGCGGCGGGAAGCGCGTCGGCGGCGCGGGGGACGACTGTGTTGAACGCATTGGCCTGCGCGGTCGCGTCCTGGCAGAGCGAATAGAGGTGGACCGCTCCCCGGCGCAGGCCCGCCTGAGGGAGCGCGGCCCAGTTCGCCTCGAAGGAGGAATCGCGGCGATCCGCGCCCGATGTGGCGACGAGATAGGCGAAGTCCGCCCCCGCCGCGCGGACGCTCCCCCATTCGATCGCTCGCGGATTTTCGGGCAGGTCGATGCCCTGAAGCGGGTAGCGCTCGGCCGACGGGGCCCAGGCGGTCGCCCAGCTCCATGCGCCGACACCCGCAAGGCCGATCGCGGCGAGGCCGATCACGGCCTTGGCGGTGAAGCTAAGCATTTGAGCTAACCACGGATGTGGAGCACGCAGATGAGGGTGAACAGGCGGCGCGCGGTGTCGAAGTCGACCGCGATCTTGCCGTCGAGCCGTTCCATCAACAGCTCGGCGGCCTGATTGTGGATGCCCCGGCGCGCCATGTCGATCGTCTCGATCTGCTGCGGGGTGGCGGCGCGGATCGCCGGGTAATAGCTGTCGCAGATCGCGAAATAGTCGCGGATCGGCCTGCGGACTCGGCCGAGCGCGAGCACCAGCGTCTCGAGCGGCGTTCCGTCGGCGCGCTTGATCGCGAGCGCCAAGCGGCCTTCCTCGACCGACAGCGCGATCCGATACGGTCCGGCATAGCCGTCCGCGTGCACCCGCTGAGGAGCGAAATGATTCTCCTCGATCAGATCGAAGATCGCGATCCGCCGTTCCTGCTCGACGTCCGCGGAGCGCCAGATGATGGTGCGCTCGTCGAGTTCGACGTCGATGATCCGCGGGTCGGCCATGGTTGCGGATAGCGCGGAATCGCGGAAAGTCACAAGACTCGCGCCTCTCGCTTCGATTCGCGTCTGGCGACGGGCGGCGGGACGGATAACCGGGCTTACGCGTGCAAAGGCGCGCATCTTACGGACGTCAGGGAACGCGGCGGCGAACATTCGTGCGCGGTGGCACAGGAAGTTGCTGTAGGACAGTCCCTGGCGCTGGTTGAGGCGCGGCGGGCGTCGTCGGGCGGCCGAGATCGGCAGGCGGTCGGAAAGGTTCTGCAGCCCGCGCCACTGTCGCCGGACCGGCGTACAGATTGGGCGAGCTTGCGGCTTTCCCGGGCAGGCGCGCACGGGTAAGCGAACCGCATGGCCACCCTAGCGCTCGCGACTCCGCCCGTTGCCGAACCCCAGCAGCTTCCCCGTAATGTGGAGGCGGAGGCGGCGATGCTGGGCGCGATGATGATCGACAACCGGTTAGCCGACGATCTGGTCGACAAGCTGGAGCCCGCGCACTTCTTCGAGCCGCTGCACGGACGCATCTTCGCCGCGATCAAGACCTTGCGCGGCAACGACATGCTCGCGACCCCGGTGACGCTCCGCCCGATGTTCGAGGCGGACGAGGGGATGCGCGAGCTGGGCGGGCCGGCGTACCTCGCCGGGCTGACGGGGTCGGGCGCGGGGCTGATCGGGGCGCGGCAGTTCGCGCAGCAGATCTATGATCTCGCGATGCTGCGCGCGCTGGTGAGCGTCGGGCGGACGCTGGTCGACCGGGCGATGGACACATCCGAGGAGGTCAACCCGCGCGGGCAGATCGAGCTGGCCGAGGAGGAATTGTTCAAGGTCGCGAGCGACGGCGGGGCGGAATCGTCGGTCAAGACCTTCGCGCAGGCGACGACCGCGGCGGTCAAGATGGCGGAGCGGGCGCTGAATTCGGGCGGCAATCTTTCGGGCGTGACGACGGGACTGGACAGCATCAACGCCAAGATCGGCGGCATGCACCATTCGGACCTGATGATCCTCGCCGGACGCCCCGGCATGGGCAAGACCAGCCTGGCCACCAACATCGCGTTCAACGCAGCGCGGCGATGGATGCGCGACATGGCCGACGGGATCGCTCCGGCGGATTCGGTGGGGGCGA